>NZ_JBSFYC010000026.1:0-99026 GCF_053595675.1 Streptomyces sp. NPDC002446
AGGAAGTTGGCGGCGTCGACGACGGTGACCATGGTGTCGAGCCTGGCGAGGTCGCCCAGGGTCGCTCCGTCGTCGCGGGGGAAGGCGAAGGTGGCCGCCACGGGCATCGGTTCCGAGATGCCGCTGGACTCGATGAGCAGGTAGTCGAAGCGGCCCTCGCGGGCGAGCCGGTCGACCTCTTCGAGGAGGTCGTCGCGCAGGGTGCAGCAGATGCAGCCGTTGGTCATTTCGACGAGGCGTTCCTCGGTGCGCGACAGGGCGGCCTCGCCGCCGCGCACCAACGTCGCGTCGATGTTGACCTCGCTCATGTCATTGACGATGACCGCGACCCGCAGGCCCTCCCGGTTGCCCAGGACGTGATTGAGCAGCGTGGTCTTGCCGGCACCGAGGAAGCCCGACAGGACGGTGACCGGCAGTCGGTTGTGCGGCATTGCCTCGGCTCAGCTCTCCGGGCGCAGCAGCCCGCGCTCGTACGCCTTGGCCAGTCGCTGCGGCACCAGGTAGGGGGAGCCGTCGACGGTGATCGGCACGAGCTTGGGGGCGGTGGCCTTCCACTGCGCGCGGCGGTGACGGGTGTTGCTGCGGGACATCTTCCGCTTGGGTACGGCCATGGTTGCCCTCCTGGGTGGTTGGGTGAAGGGCATACGCTATATGGAAATGGATTCCATTATCAAGTGAACGGTGCCGACCGAGTCGCCCGCCGGTCCGTAGGGCGGACCGGCGGGCCACGTGCCCGCGCGTCGCTAGGGCCGCGGTCCGACCACCTGCTCTCCTTTCCGGACGGTGATCGCCATGGCCGGACACACATCGGCGGCGTCCAGGGCGCGCTCGTCCTCCGTGATCTGCGTCTCCGCCGGCCGGGCATGGGTGCCGTCAAGGACGAAGAGGTCCGGCGCGATGGCGGCGCAGGAGCCCGAGGCCATGCACCGGTGCGGGGCGATGTCCACTTCCCAGGTCATCCGCGCGCTCACCACCCCACCGGCATGACCCGCGGGCCGCGCACCAGCATCTGGCTCTTCCACTCCAGATCGCCGGCCAGATGCAGGTTCGGGAAGCGGGTGAGCAGCGCGCCGAGCGCCTCCTGGAGTTCCAGGCGGGCCAGCGGGGCGCCCAGGCAGTGGTGGGCGCCGTGGCCGAAGCCGAGGTGCTGGTTTCCGGCGCGGGAGATGTCCAGCGTGCCGGGCGAGTCGAAGCGCAGCGCATCGCGATTGGCCGCGCCCACCGCCACCAGCACGGGGGTGCCGGCCCGTACCAGGGTGCCGCCGACATCGATGTCTTCCGTGGCGTAGCGGGCCTGGGCCGCGCCACTGCCCAGCGGGACGAAGCGGAGCAGCTCCTCGACCGCGCTGCCGATCAGGCCGGGCTGTGCGCGCAGCCGCGCGAGCTGACCGGGGTGGTCGAGCAGCGCGAGGACGAAGTTGGGGATCTGGGTGGCGGTGGTCTCGTGTCCGGCCACCAGGATTCCGACGCACAGATCGACGAGTTCCACCTCGGAGAGCCGGTCGTCGACGTCCCGGGCCTCGATGAGCGCGGTCATCAGGTCGTCCTGCGGCGCGCTCCGGTGCTCCTCGATCAACTGGCGCATATAGGTGCGGAGTTCTTCGAGGTTGGTCTCGAACTCCTCGGCGGTCAGCGAGCTCGTCGACAGGGCGGCGTCGCTCCACACCCGAAATCGCGGACGGTCCCCGGTCGGCACGCCCAGCAGCCGGCAGATCACGGCGACGGGGATGGGTAGCGCGTAGCGGTCCACCAGGTCGGCCGGCGGTCCGGCGGCCGCCAGCTCGTCGAGGAGTTCCTGCGTCAGCTGCCTGACTTGCGGCCTGAGCTTTTCGACCTGGCGGACGGTGAACGCCTTGGCCACCAGCGACCGCAGCCGGGTGTGGTCGGGCGGATCCATGCCCAGGATGCCGCTGTCACGGCGGGCCTCGGACTGCCGGGGCTCGTCGTGCCGGGCGCCCTCGGCACGGCTGAAGCGCTGATCGCCGAGGACGAGGCGGGCCTCGGCGTAACGGGTGACGAGCCAGGCCGCCTCGCCGTAGGGCATCCGTACCTTGAGCAGCCCCGGACGGTTGCGGGCGCGCTCGTACTCGTCGGCCAGCTCAAGGCTCTCGGGGACATTGAAGGGGTAGGAGAGGGGTGCTGTGTCGGCTGTGGTCAACGTGACCTCCCTTGTGTAAGCACCTGCTTACAAAGGTAGATCGCTCCCCCAGGGCGGTCAACGGCGCATAGTGGCCGTCATCCTGACGGTCCGACAGCAGAGGGAGCGTGACAAGACGATGGGGGAGACCCCGCAGCACGGCACCGCGGGCACACACCGCAGGGATGCGCAGAACACCCGGCTGCGTCTGCTCGACGCGGCGTCGGAACTGTTCGCGGAGCGCGGCTACGAACGGGCGACGGTACGGGACATCGCGGCCCGCGCCGAGGCCAACCAGGCGCTGCTGTTCCGCTACTTCGGTTCGAAGAAGGCCCTGTTCGGAGAGGTGATGGCGCGCGGCGGGCAGGAGCAGTTGCGGACCACCCCCGCCGAGCGGCTGTTCGAGGTCGCGCTGCGCGGCATGCTGGCCGACGGCGAAGCGGGGGCCGACCGCTCGCTGGAGGTGTGTCTGCGCTCGATCGGCGGCAGCGACGAGATCGCGGACGCGCTGCGGGGGCTGGGGGAGGAGTACGCGGACGTCCTCGCCACCCTCTCGCGGTCCGACAACGGCGCCCTCCGCGCCGATCTGGCGCTGTCCTGGCTGCTGGGAATTGGCTTGATGCGTGTGGTCGTCGGCAAGGAGCCGCTGGCGAGCGCCGATCCCGACGCGGTCTGCGCGCTCGTCGTGGGAGCGCTGGGGAGCCTGCTGGAGAGCATGCCGCAGGGCGGGGCGGACGGGGCGACGGGCGGCGCGGCGGACGGGTGAACGGGTGGGGCGGAAGGGGTTAACCGGCCGCGCCGGCTGGCGGGATCGCCGGTCGGCGGGTGGGACCGTGGCGCGGGCTGTTGCAGTTCCTGCTGCGTTCCAGTGACACCGCGGCGGGTCGTTGGGCTGAGAGGGAAAAAGCCACTCTAACGTCGCCTTTGCAGAGGATATTCCTTTTCTGCAGATTCGACTGAAGGTGGAAACATGCTCCGTTCGCTCCCTCGCGGCCTCGCAGTGGCCGGTCTGACCGCGGCCGCCCTGGTCGTGCCGACGGCAGGCGCCGCCACCGCAGCGACCGCGGCCCCCAGCAACACGCAGAACGCCGTGTGTGACGCGCACCGCTGCGGCAGTAAGGGCCACGACGCCGGCAGCGGCCACGACGCCAGCAAGGGCCACGACGCCAGCAAGAGCCACAAGGGCCACAGCGGCAACAAGGGTCAGAAGTTCACCAAGGACCAGAAGGTCCGTGACGGTGACCACCGCGACGGCTACGACAAGATCATCCGCCATAACGGCTACGGCTTCCCCTACGGCCTCGGCAGAGCGGGTCTGCTCGGTCTCGGCCTGCTCGGTCTCCTCTGACACCCATCAGGCAGTTCACCCAGCGGGCCCGGGGGCTTCCTCCCGGGCCCACTGCCGTGTGACATCCCTCGTCGCCCTGGGCGCGGCCCTGGAGTCCGCATGTCAGCATCCGTCACGCGCAGGAGGAACCGCCGGCGCACCGCCCGTGCCCTGGCCCTGATCGCGGCCGCCGCCACGGCCGTCGCCGGCCTCGTCCAGGCGGCGCCGCCGTCCCGCACGGCTCCCTCGGACGCCCTCGATCCGCGCATCACCGCGATCATGCAGAAGCCGGAGTACCGGCACGCCCAATGGGGCCTGTTCCAGCAGAACCCGCAGACGGGGAAGGTGACGCAGTCCCGTAACGCCGACCAGTTCTTCATCCCCGGCTCAGTGGCCAAACTCTTCGGCGTCAGCGGCGCTTGGGACACCCTGGGCAGCGACCACCGCTTCGTCACCCCGGTGTACGCCGTCGGCAAGCGCCGGAACGCGACCCTCCAGGGCGACCTCGATCTGGTCGCGCAGGGGGACCTGACCCTCGGCGGCAGAACGCGCCAGAACGGCACCGTCGCCTACACCACCATCGACCACACCTACGCCAACGACATCCCCGGAGCCACCCTCACCCCGCAGAACCCGCTGGCCGGCCTCGACCAGCTCGCCCGGCAGGTGCGTGCCGCGGGGATCCGGCGGGTCGACGGCGATGTGGTCATCGACGCACGGCTGTTCACCCCGGACTCGCAGCTCCGCCCGACGCCCACACCGCTGATCATCAACGACAACGTCATCGACCTGCTCACCTCCCCCGGCAGCGGCGCGGGCGCACCGGCCGGCCTGGAGGTACGCCCGAAGGTCGCGCCGTACCGGGTCACGTCCTCCGTGCGCACCGTCGCCGCGGACGAACCGACCGACATCGCCGTCAAGGCCTCCGCCGACGGCACCCGGATCACGCTGTCCGGCACCATCGCCGCCGGCTCCGCCCCCGTCCTGCGGGTGTCGGCGGTCAAGGACCCGAACGCCTTCGGCCGGACCGCGATGATCGAGGCGCTGAAGCGGGCCGGGGTCGAGGTCCGTGCCCCCGCCGTCGGCCCCAACCCCGCCGCCCGGCTGTCACGCTCCTACCAGGGCGCACCCGCCGTGGCCCGTTACACCTCCCCGCCGTACGCCGACTACGCCGAGCTCATCTTCAAGGTGAGCCACAACCTCGGGGCGAACCTCGCGATCTGCCTGATGGCCACGAGCAGGGGGAAGACCGACTGCGAGGCCGGATTCCCGGTGCTCACCGCGTTCCTGGACCGCGCGAACGTGGACCACAGGGCCGTTCAGCTCGCCGACGGCCGGGGCGGGAATCCGGTCGACCGGACCACACCACGGGCCGTGGCACAGCTTCTGACGTACTGGCAGCGCACCGGCGAGGCCCGGCGCTTCCGTGCCGCCCTGCCCATCCTGGGCGTCGACGGGTCCCTGGCGGACAACTGCCGTGACTGCCCGGCACGCGGCAGGGTCTTCGCCAAGACCGGCACGGTGGCAGGGGGCGACGCGCTCAACGACCGGATCGCGGTGGGCGCCGAGACCACGGCCGGCTACCTGGAGACGGGCAAGGACCGCTTCGACGTGTTCTTCGCCGGCGTGAACGGCGCCTCGACGGCCGGCCCGGACATCAACGGCGTCCTGGCCATGGAGAACGACGTGGCGAATGTCGCGGCCGCTCTGCAGCAGACCCGCCCACCGGCCGGCCGCTGACCCCGCTCACCCCGCCTGGTCGCTGTCCTTCAGGCTGCCCCAGCCGTGCCAGCGGTCGATCTCGATCCAGGCGCTGACCCGGCGGCGGTCCCGCTGCGGGTACGGGCGCCCGAGGTAGTGCCGGGCCAGCCGGTCGATGGCGGCCAGCTCCTCGTCGTCACGGAGTTCGCCGACCCGGCCGATGAGGCTGAGGTGAGTGTACCAGTTGCCCTCGTCGAGCACGGTGAGCGTGACCCGGGGATCGTTGCGCAGATGCTCCAGCCGCTTACGGCCCTCGTCCATGTTGACCAGCACCCGGCCGTCGTCCCAGAGGTACCAGGTGGCCGTGGACACCGGCTGCCCGTCGGGCCGCAGCGTGGTGATCACGGCGGGGTTGGCCTTGGCCAGCATGGCGAGGGCGGCGTCGGGAAGCGGTGGTTTCGACATACGGGGCACCTCCGGTCGGTTCGTGGCCGTGCTGAGCACGTCGTCGGGCACATTGCCGTGGCCGTCCGGGACGAGCGTGCGCGTGCCCCGGCTTCTGGCGGAATCATGGCGGAGCGGCGCCGGAATGTTCCGGAGGCAGGCGGTGTTCGGACTTCATGATCATGTTTTCGGCGGGCCGGGTTCCGATCGTTCCGCGGCCGGCCGGATCCCCGAAACGCTGTGAGGTGCCCGATGCCGCTCCCGCCCACCACCCCCGACGCGCACGCTCCCACCCCGCCGGGCGATCTGCGCGACCGGGTCGTCGTCCTCATCGGCGGAGCCTCGGGCATCGGATTACGCGTCGCCCATCAGGCGACCGCGGCCGGGGCTCAGGTCGTGCTGGGCGGCCGTACACCGGCCAGGCTGGCGGCCGCCGCCCGGGAGCTGGGGGAGACCGCCCGCTGGCGGACGGTGGACGTCACCGACCCCGAGTCCGTGGCCGGCTTCTTCGCCGGACTCGACGCCGTGGACCATGTCTTCACCTCTGCCGCGTCCTATCGGGTCGGCCCGATGCTGCAGTTGAGCGACGCCGATGCGGCAAGCCCCTTCACCTCCAAGTTCTGGGGGCAGTACCACGTGGCCAAGCATGCCGCCCCGCTGCTGTCGGAGGACGGCTCGGTGGTGCTGATGTCCGGGGCCGCGGGGGCCCGCCCTCCGGCGCCCGCACCCGCCTACGCCGCCTGCAACGCCGCCATCGAGGGGCTCGGCCGGGGGCTGGCGGTCGAGCTCGCGCCCGTACGCGTCAACGTGGTCTCGCCGGGCACCGTGGACGGCAACCTCTGGGCGCAGCGCCCGGCGCAGGAGCGAGAGGCGGCCTTCGCGCAGTACCGCAGGGACACCCTGCTGCACCGGCTCGGCACCGAGGACGAGATCGCACATGCCGTGCTGTTCCTCTTCACCAACCGGTACATGACCGGCTCGACCCTCTACCCGGACGGGGGGTACACCCTGCGCTGACACCGGCAGGGGCCGCCGGCCGCACCGGTGCCCTCAGGAGTCCAGGCGAGCCGGACGGGCGGCCGGGACCGGCTTGCGTGCGGGGAGCACATCGGGGGCCCGGTGCGGCCGGAGGGCGGCGAGGGCGGCCTCGGTCTCCTCCATCAGGCAGTGGTACGAGATCAGCCGCTGCCACTCCGGGTCGGCGACCCCGGGCACGGTGGCGGCGCGCTCCGTCCAGAGCCGCGCCAGCGTCGCGTACAGCGGAGTCTGCCGGACGACCTCGGCGGTGATCCACCGAGGCGTGGATCCGGGGTGGGGGAGGGACGTCTGTCCATGACCTGCGACGGTGCCGGAGGTAGGAGCGCTCATGGCCGTTGAAACGAGTCTGCCCGCTTGGGGTCACTGCGTATTTTTGCGGCTCCCCGCACATGCGTCCTGGACACAGGGGCGGAACACCCTCGAATATCACCCCATGCAGTGATCTATTGCCGGGAAGCAGACCAATCCGGACGAAGGAACGTTGTCGCAGTCATGGAACCGAGGGAGTTGTGGGAGCGCCATGCGGTACTCGCACAGGCGTTTTGCAGCAGCGATGACGAGGTCCGCCGGACGCAGGGACTCCTCGACGAGGCCGAGGTCCGCCGCTCGCGGACCCTGGCCGCCTTCGCCGTGACCGTGGGCAGCGATGCGGTGGTGGCCGACCTGCTCGGCCTGGACGAACGCGAAGTGCGCCTGGCCCGCCGCACGGTGGGCAAGGAAGACGCCCGCGCGGTCGCCAAGAGCCTGCTGTCCCAGCCCGCGCCGCCCCGTGAGCAGCCTCCCGTGCCCGAGCAGCCCCCCGCCCAGGAGCCGCCCGCCGCGCAGCAGGCCGCCGCCCACCCCACCGCACCCGGCCACCCCGCCGCGGGCCAGCCCGTCGCGCCCGGCCACCCCGCGGGCCAGCCCGTCGCGCCGGGCCAGCCCGCGGCGCCCGGCCAGGTCCCGGCGGGCCACGCCACCGCGCCCACGCCGACGCCCGCGGCCGCCCCGCCTCCGGCCGCCGCCGCGCAGGTCACCGAACCGACCTGGGCGCCCGCCCTCGACGCGGTCCTGATGAGCAGCTGGCACACCGGAGTCGATCTCACGGCCCTCGCCACCGAACTCGGTCTCGACGTCCGGTTCCTCGTGGCCCGCGCCCAGCAGCTGTCCGCCGACGGCCGCCAGACCGCCCCGCCGGCACCGCCGCAGGACCGGTTGGGCCGCCACCGCCGGATGGCCACGCTCCCGCCCACCCAGCAGCACGACACCGCCCATCTGCCCTGGCGGGAGCGACCGTCGCAGCCCCAGTACGAGCACGAAGCCTGGAGACAGCAGTCGTACCCGAGCTATCAGAACCACACGGATTACCGGAGCCATCAGGAGTACCAGGGCTACCAGGACTACCAGGCGTACGACGGGCAACAGCAGCACTCCGCTCCCACATGGGACGCCAGCGCCATCACCACCGCCCAGCACGACTGGGACGGCATCCTCAGCCAATGGGAGGCCACCACGCCCACCCCGGCACCAGGACACGGGGGCGCCTGACGCCGGTCTTCAAGGGCATCCCGGCGTCGATTACAGTGGACGGCGGGCCGTGACTGGCGCTTGGGTGGAGTACCACCGGGGAGCGGCCCGGCCATACGAGGCCAGTGCCGCGCGCCTGGGCGATCCGTCACGACGCTCAGGAGCATCCGATGTCCCAGACCGCCCGCCTCATGGACGGCAGCGCACTGGCCCGCAGCATCGTCGAACAGGCCGCGGAACGCGCGGCGGCCCTCACCCGGCAGACCGGACAGACCCCCACCCTGGCCACCGTGCTCGTCGGCGACGACCCCGCCTCGGCGATGTACGTCCGTATGAAGCGCGCCCGCTGCGAGAAGGCCGGGATCCGGTCGCGGCATGTCGCCCTGCCCGCCACGACCACGACCGCGGAGCTGGTCGACACCGTCACCGCGCTCTCCGACGACCCCGGGGTCCACGGCATCCTGCTCCAGCACCCCGTCGGCCCGCACATCGACGAGCGCGCCGCGTTCGAGGCCATCGCCCCCGAGAAGGACGTCGACGGCGTCACCTTCCACTCCTTCGCCACCATGAGCTTCGGCGGTGACGGCTTCGCCTCCTGCACGCCGGCCGGCATCCTCCGGCTCCTCGACCACTACGAGGTCGAACTGGCCGGCAAGCACGCCGTCGTGGTCGGCCGCAGCGCGATCCTCGGCAAGCCCGTCGGGATGCTGCTGCTCGGCCGCAACGCCACCGTCAGCTACTGCCACTCCCGCACCGCCGACCTGGCGTCGATCACCCGGCAGGCCGACATCCTCGTCGCCGCCGTCGGCCGGCCCCGCCTCCTCACCGGCGAACACATCAAGCCCGGCGCCGTCGTCATCGACGCCGGCTCCAACCCCGGCAACGTGGGCGATGTGGACTTCGACTCGGCGAGCGCCCGGGCCTCCCTGATCACCCCGGTCCCCGGCGGTGTCGGCCCGATGACGATCGCCACCCTGCTGACCCAGACCGTCGAGGCCGCGACCCGTCAGCTGCAGGCGGTCTGACGGGGCGCCATTGCGGCCGGAAGCGGGCGGCCGTGCGGTGCCTGCCGTCCGTATGATCGCGGGAGGACCGAGCGATCAGCATCCGGAGGCGGAACGGCCATGGCGGAACAGCGCGTTGTCATCGTGACGGGCGGCGGTACGGGCATCGGCGCCGCGACGGCCCGGCTGCTGCGGGCGGCCGGCCATCAGGTGGTGATCTCCGGCCGCCGGCCCGAACCGCTGCACCGCCTCGCCGAGGAGACCGGCGCGCTGGCCCATCCCTCGGACACCGCCGACCCCGAGGCCGTCCAGGGCCTCGTCGATGCCGCCGTGGCGGCGTACGGCCGGCTCGACGGGCTGGTCCTCAACGCCGGCATCGCCCGCAGCGGCTCCGTCGGCGACCTGTCGATCGAGGACTGGGAGGCCGTCATGACCACCAATGTCACCGGCCCCTTCCTCCTCCAACGCGCCGCCCTGCCGCACCTGTTGGCGGCGCGCGGCTCGGTCGTCGCGGTCGCCTCGGTCTCCGCCCTGCGCAACGGCAACGGCAACGCCGCCTATGCCGCGTCCAAGGCGGCGCTGCTCCAGCTCTGCCGCTCCCTCGCCGTCGACTACGGCCGCGACGGGCTCCGCGCCAACATCGTCTGCCCCAGCTGGGTGCGCACCGAAATGGCCGACCGGCGGATGGCCCGGTTCGCCGAGGAGTCCGGCCTCGCGGGCGGTGTGGACGCCGCGTACGAGGAGGCCACCCGGCTCCTGCCCGCCGGACGTCCCGGTGAGCCGCGGGAGGTCGCCGAGGCTGTCAACTGGCTGCTGTCCCCGGCCGCGTCCTTCGTCAACGGCGCGGTCCTCACCGTCGACGGCGGCGCGACGGCCGTCGACACCGGCGGCGCGGCGTTCAGCTTCCGCCTCGAACCGCGGGGTGGCGGGGCGGAGTGAGGCCGCCGGAGGGCGGTGCGGCGCGGGCGAGTTCGCGGCGCTGCCGCATGAAGGGGCGGGGGCGGTTGAGGGCGAGGACGGCGGTGGGCCGCCCGTCGCGTTCGTAGCGGACGAGGAAGCTGCGGTCGTCGGGGGAGCCTTCGAGGATGCGCGGGGTGTCGGCGGGCCCGCGCCGGCCGGCGAACTGGATGCGTACGCCGTACTGGTCGGACCAGAAGTAGGGCAGGGCGTCATGGGTGGCGACGGTGCGGCCGGCCAGGAGGTTCCGGGCGGCCACCGCGGCCTGTTCGGTCGCGCTGGTCCAGTGTTCGGCGCGGGTGCCGTCCACCCTGGCGACGTCCCCGACGGCCACGATGTTGGGGAGTGCGGTGACACAGCCGGCGTCGCAGCGTACGCCGTCGTCGAGCGGCAGTCCGGAGGTCTGGAGCCAGGCGGTGTTCGGGCGTACGCCGATGCCGACCACCACGACCTCGGCGGGCAGCAGCCGGCCGTCGGACAGTTCGACCGCGGTGACGCGGTGGCCTTCGCCGCCGCCGTGCAGGGCGGCGACGCCGGTGCCGGTGACGAGGGTGACGCCGTGGTCCGCGTGCAGCGCGGCGCAGATCCGGGCCATCTCGTCGCCGAGTTGGGGCAGGAGCGGGAGGGGCGCGGCTTCGACGACGGTGACGTCATGGCCGAGGGCGGCGCACGATGAGGCGACCTCGGCGCCGATGAAGCCGGCGCCGATCACCACGACCCTGGCCGGGCCGCGGGCGAGGTCCGCGCGGAGCGCCTGGGCGTCGTCGAGGGTGCGCAGCAGGTGTGCTCCGGTGGGCGCGGGGCCGGGCAGCCGGCGCGGGGCGGCGCCGGTGGCGATGACCACGCCGTCGGTGGTCAGGGACCGGCCGCCTTCGAGGAGCACCGAGCCCGCGGCGGTGTCGAGGCCGGTAGCCCGGGTGCCCAGCAGCCACTCGGCGTCGAGTTCGGCGATCTCCTCGGCGTCGGCGAGGGCGAGTCGGTCCTGGCCGGTGGTACCGGTGAGGAAGTCCTTGGACAGCGGCGGCCGGTCGTAGGGGCGGTGCCGCTCGTCCCCGACGATCACCAGGCGGCCGTCGAACCCCTGGGCGCGCAGGGCCCGCGCGGCGTACAGCCCCGCCAGCGAAGCGCCGATGACGGCGACCGAGTTCATGCGGCGGTGCCCTCCTCGGCGGCGCGGTGGACGTAGACCATGCCGTCCTCGACGGTCACCGGGTGGGTGCGCACGGCGCGGCGTGCGGGCAGGCAGGTGGGCGCTCCGGTGCGGAGATCGAATGAAGCGGCGTGCAGCGGGCATTCGACCAGACACCCCTCCAGCCAGCCGTCCGCGAGCGAGGCGTCCTGGTGGGTGCAGGTGTCGTCGATGGCGTAGAGCTGCCCGTCGGCGTTGAAGACGGCGATCGGAGGTGCGGTGTCGATGCGTACGGACTCGCCTGCGGGCAGATCGGCGAGGTGGCAGACAGGAATCACGGGACCCCCCTGTTACTGTTCGGTATCATCGAGTTTCGCTTTGCGCACGATGAAGCGCTATGCGCAACAGAATCCAGGCGGGGCGCGCATGCGTCAAGCGATCCCCGCACATGCCGGTCGTTCGACATCGGACCCGCGATCGGGTTCCCGGGTGGTGAGATCCAGCTCATGACGGACATCGTGGCGGAGCAGGTGGCGGGCGGGCCGTCGAAGGCGCCGGTGAGCGCCGTGCAGTCGGTGGACCGGGCGGTGACCGTGCTGGAGATCCTCGCGCGGCTGGGCGAGGCCGGGGTGACCGAGGTCGCCGACGAGCTGGGGGTGCACAAGTCGACCGCGTTCCGGATCCTCGGGGTGCTGGAGAGCCGCGGGCTGGTCGGGCAGGAGCAGGAGCGCGGCAAGTACTTCCTCGGCGCCGGGGTGCTGCGGCTGGCCGGCGCGGCGGCCGTACGGCTGGACATCTCCCAGGAGGGCGCGGCGGTCTGCCGGCGGCTCGCCGACGAGCTGGGGGAGACGGTCAACATCGCGGTGCTGGAGAGCGATGCCGCGGTCAACATCATGCAGGCGCGCGGCCCGGCCTCGGTCACCGCGCAGAACTGGCTCGGCCGGCGTACGCCGCTGCACGCCACCTCCAGCGGCAAGGCGCTGCTCGCCCACCAGCCCGCTCCGGTCCAGGACGCGGTCCTGGGGCGGAAGTTGCCGCGGCTGACCGAGCGGACGGTCACCTCGGCGGCCGCGTTGCGCCGGGAGCTCGCGGAGGTCGTCGAGCGGGGTTTCGCGATCGCGGTCGAGGAGCTGGAGCTCGGGCTGCGCGCGGTCGCCGCGCCGGTGCGGGCGCACGACGGCTCGGTGATCGGGGCGATCAGCGTCTCGGTGCCCGCCTACCGGCTGGACGAGGAGCGGCTGCCGGAGGTGGTCAGGGGCACCGTCACCGCGGCCGAGGAGCTCTCGCGGCGGATGGGGTACGCCTGTTGAGCGGCTGACGGGCGCAAGGACGGATGCGGGGCCGGAGCGCTTGTTCCGGCCCCGCGGCCGTGCCTGGACGGTGCCGGGCCGTTGGCGAAGAGCTGGGGCCTACCTCTTGACGGTGCCGATTCAGCGTTCCCACTATGTCTCTCATCGCGCAACCAGTCGTGCACTGCGCAACATGAGGGGGAGGGCATGCCACACGAAGTCCATGCCGTCGTCGCGGCGGAACGAGGCGCACCCGTCGAGCGATCGGTGGTGGTCCGGTGAGCACGGCACACGCGGCGGGGCGGGACTCCCGCGTCGTCGTCATCGGCGCCGGAATCGTCGGCTGCTCCCTCGCCGACGAGCTGACCGCCCGCGGCTGGACCGAGGTCACCGTCCTGGAGCAGGGCCCGCTTCCGGCCCCCGGCGGCTCCACCTCGCACGCCCCCGGACTGGTCTTCCGGACCAGCCCGTCCAAGACCATGACCGAGTTCGCCGCCTACACCGTCGAGAAGTTCAGCTCCCTCGAGGTGGACGGACTCTCCTGCTTCAACCCGGTCGGCGGACTGGAGATCGCCACCACCGAGGCGCGCTGGGCCGATCTGCACCGCAAGGCCGGACTCGCCGCCTCCTGGGGCGTACGCGGTGAGCTGCTCACCCCCGAACAGTGCAAGGAGCTCTGGCCGCTGCTCGACGCGCACAGGATCCACGGCGGACTGCACACCCCCGACGACGGGCTGGCCCGCGCCCTGCTCGCCTGCCGCGCCCAGATCACCCGGGCGAAGGCCCGCGGCGCCCGCTTCCTGGAGCGGCACACCGTCACCGGCATCGAGCAGGACGGCGGCCGGGTCACCGGCGTGGTCACCGACCGCGGCACCTTCCCCGCCGACCATGTCGTCTCGGCCGCCGGATTCTGGGGCCCGGTGATCGGCGCGATGGCGGGGGTCGACGTACCGCTGCTGCCGCTGGCGCACCAGTACGCCAAGACCGGGCCGCTGCCCGAGCTCGCGGGCGTCAACGACCCCCGTACGGAGGCGAGCAGGCCGATCCTGCGCTTCCAGGACCGCGACCTGTACTTCCGCGAGCACACCGACCGCATCGGCATCGGCTCCTACGCCCACCGCCCGATGCCCGTCGACCCCCGCACCGTCCCCGCCTACGACGCGGCGCCCGTCATGCCGTCCTCGCTGCCCTTCACCGCGGAGGACTTCGCGCCCAGCTGGGACGACAGCGTCGGCCTGCTCCCCGCGCTCGGCAACACCAAGATCGCCGAGGGCTTCAACGGCGTCTTCTCCTTCACCCCCGACGGGATGCCGCTGCTCGGCGAGTCCCGTGAACTGCGCGGATTCTGGCTCGCGGAGGCGGTGTGGGTGACACACTCGGCCGGCGTCGCGAAGGCGGTCGCCGAGTGGATGACCGACGGGCACGCCCGGACCGATCTCCACGAGTGCGATCTGCACCGCTTCGAGGACGCCCAGCGCTCTCCCGCCTACGTCCACGACCGCGGCGCACAGCAGTTCATCGAGGTCTACGACGTCATCCACCCGCTCCAGCCGCCACAGCAGCCGCGTCCGCTGCGCGTCAGCCCCTTTCACACACGGCAGCAGGAGCTCGGCGCGTACTTCCTGGAGGGCGGCGGCTGGGAGCGTCCGCACTGGTACGAGGCCAACGCCCACCTGGTCACCGAGACCGCGGTACGCGACCCGTGGTCCGCCCGTCACTGGTCCCCCCTCGCCGCGGCGGAGGCGAGGGCCACCCGCGAGAAGGTCGCCCTGTACGACATGACCCCGCTGCGCCGCCTCGAAGTCACCGGGCCCGGCGCGCTCGCCTTCCTCCAGCGCATGACGACCAACAACCTCGCGAAGAAGCCGGGTGCGGTGACGTACACCCTGCTCCTCGACGAGAAGGGCGGCATCCGCTCCGACCTGACCGTGGCCCGCCTCGCGCCCGACCACTTCCAGGTGGGCGCCAACTCCCCGGCGGACCTCGTCTGGCTGCGGCGCCACGCCCCCGGCGACGTCCACATCAGGGACATCACCTCCGGCACCTGCTGCATCGGCGTGTGGGGCCCGCGCGCCCGCGACCTCGTCCAGCCGCTGACCCGCGACGACTTCTCGCACCAGGCCTTCGGCTACTTCCGCGCGAAGCGGACGTACCTCGGGCATGTGCCGGTCACCGCGATGCGGCTGAGCTACGTCGGTGAGCTGGGCTGGGAGCTGTACACCACCGCCGACCTGGGGCTGCGGCTGTGGGACACGCTGTGGGAGGCGGGCCAGGAGCACGGGGTGATCGCGGCCGGGCGGTCGGCGTTCAACAGCCTGCGCCTGGAGAAGGGCTACCGCGCCTGGGGGCACGACATGACCGACGAGCACACCCCCTACGAGGCCGGTCTCGGCTTCGCCGTCCGGATGGACCACGGCGACTTCCTGGGACGCGCCGCCCTCGAACAACTCCCGCCTCCGGAACGCAAGTTGACCGCGCTGCTCCTCGACGACCCCGCGGCCCACGTCCTCGGCAAGGAGCCGGTGTCCCTGGACGGCGCTGTGGCCGGCTATGTCACCAGCGCCGCGTACGGCTACACGCTGGGCCGCTGCGTCGCCTACGCCTGGCTGCCGCCGCTCGCCGCCGGCACCGGTGTGCACATCGAGTACTTCGGCGAGAAGGTCGCGGCGACCGTCGCCGACGAGCCGCTCCTCGACCCGGAGATGACCCGCATCCGCCGCTAGCAAGCCTGCGCCAGTACACGCCAGGAGGCCACCGTGTCCCCCACGTACGACGTCATCGTCCTCGGTCTCGGCGGGATGGGCAGCGCCGCGGCCCACCATCTCGCCGCCCGGGGCGCCCGGGTCCTGGGCCTGGAGAAGTTCGGCCCGGCGCACAACCGCGGCTCCAGCCACGGCGGTTCGCGCATCACCCGGCAGTCCTACTTCGAGGACCCCGCCTACGTCCCGCTGCTGCTGCGCTCGTACGAGCTGTACGACAAGCTGGAGCGGGACACCGGCCGCCGGATCGCCACGCTGTGCGGCGGGGTGATGGTCGGCCGCCCCGGCAGCCGCACCGTCAGCGGCAGTCTGCAGTCCGCCCGGCAGTGGGACCTCCCGCACGAGATGCTCGACGCCAAGGAGATCCGCCGCCGCTTCCCCACCCTGACCCCCGCCGACGACGAGGTCGCGCTGTACGAGGCGCGGGCCGGGCTGATCCGGCCGGAGTACACCGTAGCCGCCCATGTCCAGCTCGCCACCCAGGACGGCGCCGAGCTGCACTTCGAGGAGCCGGTCACCCGCTGGGAGGAGCTGCCCGGCGGCAGCGGCGTCCGCGTGCACACCGCCGAGAACACCTACACCGCAGGACAGTTGGTGATCTGCCCGGGAGCCTGGGCGCCGCAGCTGCTCGCCGACCTGGGCGTGCCGTTCACCATCGAACGGCAGGTCATGTACTGGTTCGCCCCCGACGGCGGCACCGCGCCCTTCAGCCCCGAGCGGCATCCGATCTACATCTGGGAGGACGCCCGGGGCGTGCAGATCTACGGCTTCCCGTCGATCGACGGCCCCGGCGGCGGCGCCAAGGTCGCCTTCTTCCGCAAGGGCACCGTCTGCACCCCGGAGACCATCGAACGCACCGTGCACGACCACGAGGTCCGCGCCATGGCCGACCAGCTCGCCCCGCGGATCCCCGCCCTGCCCGGCCGCTTCCTCAAGGCCGCCACCTGCATGTACTCCAACACCCCCGACGAACACTTCGTGATCACCCGGCACCCCGCGCACCCGGAGACCACGACCGTCGCCTGCGGCTTCTCCGGACACGGCTTCAAGTTCGTACCGGTGGTCGGTGAGATCGTCGCCGACCTCGCGCTGACCGGCACCACCACGCACCCCATCGAGCTGTTCGACCCCCGCCGGCCCGCCGTCGCGGCCGTATGAGGAGAGCACCCATGACGACCACCTCCACCGAGTCCGCGCCGACGGCGGCCGGTGCGCCCGCGACCGGTGCCGCCCCGAGCCTGATCGCCACCCTCGCAGGCCGCTACTACACCGACCCCGGAATCTTCCTCCGGGAGCAGCTAAGGATCTTCGAGCGCCTGTGGTTCTGCGCGGTACGCGGCGCCGACCTGGGCAGGCCCGGCGCCTTCCGCACGGTGCGGGTCGGCCGGGAGAGCGTACTGATCACCCGCAACCGCGCCGGTGAGCTGCGCGCCTTCCTCAACGTCTGCCGGCACCGCGGCGCGCAGCTGTGCACCGAGGAGTCCGGCGAGGTCCGCCGCAACCTCCAGTGCCCGTACCACGCCTGGACCTACGACCTCGACGGGCGCCTGGTGGCCGCCCCCAACCTGCAGCGGATGCCGGACATCGACCGCACCGAGCGCGGCCTGGTCGCCGTCCCGCTGCGCGAGTGGCTCGGCTACGCCTGGGTGTGCCTGGCCGACGACCCGCCGTCCTTCGAGGACACCGTGATCGGCGCGGCCGTGGAGCGGCTGGGGGACCCGGCCGCCATCGACCGCTACCGCACCGAAGGACTCGCCCTCGGCAAGCGC
This sequence comes from Streptomyces sp. NPDC002446, assembly GCF_053595675.1. NCBI lineage: Bacteria > Bacillati > Actinomycetota > Actinomycetes > Kitasatosporales > Streptomycetaceae > Streptomyces > Streptomyces sp. NPDC002446. Next base: position 17,061 of record NZ_JBSFYC010000026.1, read on the forward strand.
ATCACCTACGACGTGCGCGCCAACTGGAAGCTCATCATCGAGAACTTCATGGAGTGCTACCACTGCGCCACCATCCACCCCGAACTCACCGATGTGCTACCGGAGTTCGCCGACGGCTTCGCCGCCCAGTACTACGTCGGCCATGGCGCGGAGTTCGCCGCGGAGGCCGCGGGGTTCACCGTCGACGGCAGCGCGGGCTTCGGCCGGCTGCCCGGCATCGAGGACGTCCAGGACCGCCGCTACTACGCGATCACCGTCCGCCCGCAGGTGTTCGTCAACCTCGTCCCCGACCATGTCATCGTCCACCGGATGTTCCCGGCCGCCCCCGACCGCACCCACGTCGAGTGCGACTGGCTCTACCTGCCCGAGGTCGTCGACTCCGGTGCCGATGTCTCCCGGTCCGTCGAGCTCTTCCACCGGGTCAACACCCAGGACTTCGACGCCTGCGAGCGCACCCAGCCGGCCATGCACTCCCGCGCCTACCGCGACGGCGGGGTGCTGGTGCCCAGCGAGCACCACATCGCCGCCTTCCACCGCTGGGTCGCCGACCGTCTGGAGGCGTCCAGCGACGGCTAGGCGTCCAGCGACGGCTAGGCGTCCAACGACGGCTAGGCGGGCACGGCGCCTTGCCGGGGCGGCGTGCGTCCGCGCGGTCGGTCCCACCCCGGCGGCCACGCCGGACACGGCGAGGAGCAGGATGGGGGCATGGCACATTCCGCAGCGGCAGGGGCCGTTGCCATCGGAAGCGGTTCCGGCCGGGAGGGGCGAGGGTGAGCAGGGGTACGAGGGGGGCGGCCCTGGCCGCCGTGTCGCTGGTGTTCGCCGTGACCGTGGTGGTCGGGCGGTCGGACACGGGCAGCGCCTCCGGCGTGCGAGACGAGGGGCCGGCCTACCCGGGGCCGCATCCCACCATGGTCGGATGGCTGCACGAGGAAGCGGGGAAGGACGACTGGATGGTGCTGGTCCCTGCCGCTGAGCGGTGAGGACCTGCGCCCGCCGCGCCGGGCCGGGGCCGCTGAGCAGATGCGCCCCTACTCCGTGCCGGATGCCCGCCGCCAGGCCGTATCGCGCAGCAGGCGCAGGCCGTTGAGACCGACCAGGACCGTGGAGCCCTCGTGGCCGAGGACTCCCAGAGGGAGCGGGAGGTCTCCGGCCAGGTCCCACACGACCAGGACGGAGAGGCAGAGCGCGGCGAGGAACAGGTTCTGGGCGACCAGCCGGCGGGCGGCCCGGGAGAGCTTCATCACCGCGGGGACGGCGGCCAGTTCGTCCCGGACGACGACCGCGTCGGCGGCTTCCAGGGCGAGGTCGGAGCCGGCCCGGCCCATGGCGATACCGGTGTGGGCGGCGGCCAGCGCGGGGGCGTCGTTCACCCCGTCACCCACCACCAGCACCCGTCGCCCGGCGGTCTCCTGTTCGCGTACGGCGCCGACCTTGTCCTGGGGCAGCAGTCCGGCGCGTACGTCGGTGATACCGACCTCGGCGGCGAGGCGGGCGGCGGCGCGCGGGTTGTCGCCGGTCAGCAGCAGCGGCTGACGGCCGGTCAGCGCCCGCAGGGAGGCGAGGGCGGCGGCCGCGCCGGGGCGCAGCCGGTCGGTGAGGCCCAGCACCCCGGCCGGCAGGCCGTCGCGCAGGACGAGGACGGCCGTGTGTCCGTCCTGCTCCAGTTCCGCGACGACCGCTGCGGCTGCCGCGGCGGCCGGGTGGCCGGCGGGCAGCAGCCGGGCCGGGGCGCCGACCGCGATGCGCGCGCCGCTGACGGTGGCGCACACGCCGGTGCCCGGTGCGGCGGTGAACTCCTCGGCGGCGGGCAGGGGCAGGCCCCGTCCGCGGGCGGCGGCCACGATCGCGCGGGCCAGGGGGTGTTCGCTGGGGTGCTCGGCCGCGGCCGCCCAGGTCAGCAGGTCCGCCTCGGTCGGGCCCTGATCCGGCAGCGGACGGATCGCGGTGACCTGGGGGACGCCCTCGGTCAGCGTGCCGGTCTTGTCGAGCGCGACGAGGTCCGCCTGGCCGAGGCGTTCCATGACGACGGCGGACTTGACCAGTACGCCGTGCCGCCCGGCGTTGGCGATGGCCGACAGCAGCGGCGGCATGGTCGCCAGCACCACGGCGCACGGCGACGCGACGATCATGAAGGTCATCGCCCGCAGCAACGAGCGGGTGAGGTCCGCGCCGAACAGGAGCGGGACCGCGAAGACGGCGAGGGTGACGGCCACCATGCCGACCGAGTAGCGCCGTTCGACCTTCTCGATGAACAGCTGCGTCGGCGCCTTGGTCCCGGAGGCCTCGGCGACCATGGCCACGATCCGGGCGATGACCGAATCGCCCGCGTCGCGCTCGACCTCGACGCGGAGTGCACCGGTGCCGTTGAGGGTGCCGGCGAACACCTCGTCGCCGGGCTCCTTGGCCACCGGAAGCGGTTCGCCGGTGATGGTGGCCTGGTCGACCTCGCTGGTCCCGTCCAGCACACGGCCGTCCGCACCGACCCGCTCGCCCGGCCGGACCAGGATGATGTCGCCCACGACGAGGTCCGCGGCGGCCACGCTCTCCTCGCCCTCGCCCTCGCCCTCGCCCTCGCCGTCGCCCGTGAGCCGGGTCGCGGTGCTCGGCGCGAGGTCGAGCAGACCGCGGACCGAGTCCTCGGTACGGGCGGTGGCCAGCGCCTCCAGCGCCCCGGAGCCGGCGAAGATGACGATCAGCAGGGCGCCGTCCATCAGCTGGCCGATGGCCGCGGCGCCGACCGCGGCGACGATCATCAGCAGATCGACATCGAGGGTCCGGTCCTTGAGCGCCCGCAGCCCGGACCAGGCCGGCTCCCAGCCGCCCGTCGCATACGCCAGTGCGTACAGCGGTGCCCATGTCCACGCGGGTGCGCCGGTGAGCTGCAGCGGCAGTGCGAGCAGGAACGCGACCGTGGCCGCGGCCGCCCAGCGGGCCTCGGCCAGCGCGAGGACACGGGTGCGGCGGGGGGCTTGGCGGCGGGGGGCGGGCGCCTGCGGCGGACGCCGCAGCACGGCGGAGGGCGCGGCAGAAGGCATGGCGGAACGACCCTTCACGGGCGGGGAAACGGCAACCCCACCACCGTACAGGAACAAATGAAGAGATCTTCATCTTTCGTCGTTAGGATGGCTCCCATGGGCCACGGAATGGACAACCGCAGCACCACCCGCGAGCGCCTGGACGCGGTGGGCGCCGCCGATGTCGCCGCGACCCTCCAGGCCCTGTCCACGCCCTCCCGGCTGCGCATCCTCGCCCGTCTCCAGGAGAGCCCCTGTGCGGTCGGCGACCTCGCCGCCGCCGTCGGCATGGAGCAGTCCGCCTGCTCCCACCAGCTCCGGCTGCTGCGCAACCTCGGCCTGGTCACCGGCGAGCGCAACGGCCGCTCGATCGTCTACGCGCTCTACGACCACCATGTCGCCGAACTCCTCGACCAGGCGCTCTACCACGTCGAGCATCTGCGCCTGGGGCTGCGTGACGCCCCATCAGAATCGACGGACGCGATGCGTCGCTGACGGCCGGCCGCCGTGTAGCCTTCGCATACGGCGCGCATGGCGCATTCAGCTCATATGCCGTGCTGGTCGGTGCAAGGGGATCTTCACGAGTTGGGGGAGCGGGCGATGCAGTCGGGGCGCGAGAAGGCCTACGCGTATCTCAAGGACAGCGTGCTGACCGACCCGGAGATGCAGGACCGGTTCCTGTCCGAGCAGGAGATCGCCGACCGGATCGGCGTCTCGCGCACCCCGATCCGCGAGGCCCTGCTGCTGCTCGCCGCCGAGGACCTGGTGCGGCTGGTGCCCAAGCGCGGGGCGCATATCGCCCCGCTGTCCGGCCGGGAGATCGGCGAACTGATGGAGATGCGCGGCCTGATCGAGCGCTTCGCCGCCGAGCGTACGACGGCCGAGGGCACCGCGCCCGTCGACGAGATGGCCGGCATCCTCGACCAGCAGGACGCGCTGCGCGGCGAGGCCGGAGTCCAGGAGTTCCTCGCCGCCGACCTCCGCTTCCACACCGCCCTGGTCGCCGCCGTCGGCAATGCGCTGATGAGCCGTCAGTACGCCGCCCTGCGCAGCCGTCAGACCAGGGCCGGCGTGATCCCGCTCTACCACTCGGACCAGCGTCGGCACGAGGTGCTCGCCGAGCACCGGAAGATCCTCGCCGGCCTGGCCGCCGGGGACGCCGCGGCCGCCTGCGCGGCCATCGACAGCCACCTCCAGGCGACCCGGCGCATCCTCCTGGCCGCTTGAGAGGACCTTCCGGGTAAGGCCCTCGAAGCGGCGGTTCCTACAGCCGGCGGTTGTCCAGCACCGCCACCGCCCGCCGTACCCGCGCGGTCTCCGCGATGTCCGCGTGGGCGACCAGCAGCTCCGGTGCGCTGCCCAGTTGGGCGCGTACGGTGCCGTCGGGGCCGACCAGGGCGCTGCGCCCGACGCCCGTCGGGGCCTTGGTCGGGGCTTCCGGATCGGCGGCCGGATCCGGGGCGGCCTGGCCGACGGCCGCCAGCCACACCGTCGCGTCCAGAGCGCGGGCCCGCACCAGCAGGTCCCACTGCGCGCGCTTGCCCGGTCCCGCGCCCCAGGCGGCGGGCAGTACGGACACCACCGCCCCGGCGTCCGCGTGCGCCCGGAAGAGCTCGGGGAACCGCAGGTCGTAACAGGTCGCCAGGCCCACCCGGACCCCGTCGACGTCGATGGTGACCACGCGCGTGCCCGCGGCGACCGTGTCGGACTCCCGGAACCCGAAGGCGTCATAGAGGTGGATCTTGTCGTAGGACTCCTCGACATCGGGCCCGGTGGCCAGGAGGGTGTTGGTGACCCGCCCGTCGGGCGCCGGGGTGAACATGCCCACCACCACCGTCACCCCCGTCTCACGGGCGACCGAGCGCACCCCCTGTGCCCAGGGCCCGTCGAGCGGCTCGGCCACCGGCCCCAGCGGCACACCGAACCGCACCATGGACGCCTCGGGGAGCACCGCCAGCCGCGCCCCCTCGCGCGCCGCGCGGCGCACCTGGTCCTGCACCCTCGCCAGGTTCTCCTTCGGATCGGTCGAGGCCGTCATCTGGCACAGCGCGATACGCATGCGAACCCTCTTCCCTCTTCCCTCGTGCTTCCCTTGTGCCCATCCTGCCTGAGCGGCGTACGGGAACGGCCCGGCCCGCGGGGTGCGGGCCGGGCCGTTGCGGATCCGGGGCCGGCCGGTTCCCGGCTGATGCGGGCGCCTCGGCTCAGACCGAGGTCAAGCCGCCGCCCGTGCCGGCGACTTCCTCGGGACGCAGCAGGGCCGTCAGCCGCTCGGCGGGGAGCAGTCCCTGCTCCAGGACGAGTTCGGCGACCCCGCGCCCGGTCGCGAGGGCCTCCTTGGCGATCGCGGTCGCGGCGGTGTAGCCGATGTGCGGGTTGAGGGCGGTGACCAGCCCGATGGAGTTCTCCACGCTCGCGCGCAGCGCCTCGGTGTTGGCGGTGATGCCCGACACGCAGCGCTCGGCGAGGGTGCGGCAGGCGGCGCCGAGGTGGGTGATGCTCTCCGACAGGGAGTGCAGGATGACCGGCTCGAACGCGTTGAGCTGGAGCTGTCCCGCCTCGGCGGCCATGGTGATGGTGACGTCGTTGCCGATGACCTCGAAGGCGACCTGGTTGACGACCTCCGGGATGACCGGGTTCACCTTGCCCGGCATGATGCTCGAACCGGCCTGCACCGGCGGCAGGTTGATCTCGGCGAGACCGGCGCGCGGGCCGGAGGAGAGCAGCCGCAGATCGTTGCAGCTCTTGGAGAGCTTGACGGCGATGCGCTTGAGGACCCCGGAGAGATGGACGAACGCCCCGCAGTCCTGCGTGGCCTCGACGAGGTTGGCGGCGGTGACCAGGGGCAGACCGGTGAGGGCGGCGAGATGCCCGCGGGCCGCCTCGGCGTAGCCCTTGGGGGCGTTGAGCCCGGTGCCGATGGCGGTGGCGCCGAGGTTGATCTCGTGGATGAGCAGTACGGCCTCGGCCAGCCGGCTCTGGTCCTCCTCCAGCATCACCGCGTACGCGGAGAACTCCTGGCCCAGCGTCATCGGCACCGCGTCCTGGAGCTGGGTGCGGCCCATCTTGAGGACGTCGCGGAACTCCTCGGCCTTGGCGGCGAAGGCCTCGCGCAGCACGGTCATCGCGTCGAGCAGCTCCCGTACGGCGCTGATCGTGGCGACCTTGACCGCGGTCGGGTAGGCGTCGTTGGTCGACTGGCTGAGGTTGACGTGCTCGTTGGGGTGCAGATGCCGATAGTCGCCCTTGTCGTGGCCCAGGAGCTCCAGTGCCCGGTTGGCGATCACCTCGTTGGCGTTCATGTTCGTCGAGGTGCCGGCACCGCCCTGGATGACGTCGACGATGAACTGGTCGTGCAGCCGGCCGTCGGTCCTGATCTCCCGGCAGGCGGCGGCGATGGCGTCGGCCCGCTCCGCGTCGAGCAGACCGAGGTCCTGGTTGGCGCGGGCGGCGGCCTCCTTGACGGCCGCGAGCGCGCCGATCAGATGCGGGTAGGCGGCGATCGGCGTACCCGTGATGGGGAAGTTCTCCACGGCGCGCAGGGTGTGCACGCCCCAGTACGCGTCGGCGGGTATCTCGCGGTCGCCGAGCAGATCATGTTCGCGGCGGTGGGCGGCGGCAGTCATGGTGCGGGTGGGTCCTTCGTGAGCTGGGAGGAGAGGGGAGGGAGGAGGGAGAGGGGGAGGAGGGGAGTGCGGGGAGGGGGAGCTGACGGGGTGTCAGAGGCCGGTGGCGGGCGGGGCGAGTGTGCCCGCCGCGCGGAGCGATCCGACCGGGGCGCCGCCGCCGATGACCGGCGCGGTGGCGAAGGCGGCGAGGACTTCGGGGTCGAGCCCGCAGCGTGCCAGGGCCGCCGCCGTCACCGGCATCCGGGCGCGGTCGGCGCCGTCGGCGATCTTCACGCCGACGGCCCGTCCGTCCGGCAGCGCCGCGATCTGCACGCCCTCGAAGCCGTCCTTGGCGAGCAGCCCCGGTACGGCCCGCACCAGCCGGGCGACGTCCCGCCCGCGGCCCGAGACCATCTCCGGATGCTCGCGCATGGCGCGCGCGACCCGGCCCTCGTCGGTGTCGGGGGCGGCGGTCGCGAGGCGGGCCGCGGCCCGGGTCAGGCCGTGCAGCGAGACGGCGAACAGCGGTGCGCCGCAGCCGTCGACGGTGACGTGGGCGATGCGCTGACCGGTGAGGTCCTCGACGGCCGCGGCGATCTCGGCCTGCAGCGGGTGCCCCGGGTCGAGGTAGTCGTCCAGGCGCCAGCCCCGGGCCCGGGCCGTCAGCACCATGGCGGCGTGCTTGCCCGAGCAGTTCTGGGCGAGCCGGGTGGGGCCGAGACCCCGCCCGATCCACTCGTCCCGTACGGCGCTCCCGTACGGCAGGTCGGGGACGTTGCGCAGGTCGTCCTCGGCCAGGCCGGCGGAGGCGAGGATGCGCCGGGCGGTGGCCTGGTGCCGCTCCTCGCCGGAGTGGCTGGCCGCGACCAGGGCGAGCGCCTCGTCGTCCAGCGGCGGCAGGCCCGCGCGCAGCAGACCGACCGCCTGGACCGGCTTGAGCGCCGAGCGCGGATAGAAGGCGGCCTCGATGTCGCCCGCCTGGAACTCCACGCTCCCGTCGGCCGCCAGGACGACCACCGATCCGTGGTGGACGCCCTCGACGATGCCTCCGCGCACCACATGGGCGACGGGAACGTGGGCCGGTTCGCGCACCTCGGGGGGTGGCTGGGGAGCGCGGCGCGGCAGGGTGGTGCTCTGACTCATGATCAGTTCTCGGTGCTTTCGGTGCTTTTCGATGTTCTGGTTCGGTGGTGCTCTAGGGAGTGTCGGGGTGGGTGGTTGCGGTGCTCTCCCGCGTCGCCGCGTCCCGTAGGGCGCCGACCCGGCCCCGTACCAGGAACCAGCCGCCGACCAGCGCCGCCACGATCACGGGCAGGGAGAGGACGGTGGTCCGGCCGGCGCCGCCGTCGGCCCACATCAGGACCAGGACCAGGGCGAGGAAGGCCAGGGTGACGATCTCCGTCCACGGCGAGCCGGGGAGCCGGTAGGAGGGCCGGACGGCCTGCCCGGCCTGCGCCTTCCGCCAGAAGAGCAGATGGCAGAGCATGATCATGGCCCAGGTGCTGAGGATGCCGATCGCCGCGAAGTTCAGCACGATCTCGAACGCCTCGCTCGGCACGACGTAGTTGAGGCCCACACCCAGCACACAGACGCCCGAGGTGAGCATGATGCCGCCGTAGGGGACCTGGCTGCGGCTCATCACGCCGGTGAACCGCGGCGCGGAACCGGACATCGCCATGGAGCGCAGAATCCGCCCGGTGGAGTAGAGGCCGGAGTTGAGGCTGGACATCGCGGCGGTCAGCACGACGAGGTTCATCACACCGCCCGCCGCGGGCACTCCCACATTCGACAGCACGGTCACGAACGGGGACTCGTCGGCCGTGTACGAGCTCCAGGGCAGCAGCATCGTCAGCAGCACCACCGAGCCGACGTAGAAGAGACCCACCCGCCACATGATGGAATTGATCGCCTTGGGCATGATCTTCTCCGGCTCCGCGGTCTCACCCGCCGTGACGCCGACCAGCTCGACCGAGGCATAGGCGAAGACGACGCCCTGGACGACCAGCAGCATCGCGAGCGTCCCGGTGGGGAAGATGCCGCCGTGGTCGGTGATCAGGGAGGGGCCGGGGGAGTGTCCTGCGACCGGGTGCTGGGTGACCAGGAGGAAGATGCCGATCAGCATGAAGACGACCAGTGCGCCGACCTTGACGATCGCGAACCAGAACTCCAGCTCACCGAAGATCTTGACGGAGATCAGATTCACGGCCAGCACGACCGCGAGCGCGACCAGGGCGATCACCCACTGCGGTACGTCGGAGAACATCCCCCAGTAGTGCGTGTACGTCGCCACCGCCGTGATGTCGGCGATCCCGGTCGTGGCCCAGTTCAGGAAGTACATCCACCCGGCGACGAACGCACCCTTCTCGCCGAGGAACTCCCGGGCGTAGGAGACGAACGCACCGGAGGACGGCCGGTGCAGCACCAGTTCGCCCAGCGCGCGGACCACGAGGAAGGCGAAGACACCGCAGACCGCGTACGCCAGGGCCAGCGAGGGCCCGGCGCCGGCCAGCCGGCCGCCCGCACCGAGGAACAGCCCGGTGCCGATCGCCCCGCCGATGGCGATCATGTTGACGTGCCGGGACTTCAGCGCCTTGCTGTACCCGGCGTCGCCCGCGTCGACATGGCCGTGCGGCTCCGGCCGCTGCTCCTGTTCCTGCCGCCGTTCCGCCTGCCGGAGGGATTGCTCACTCACGTCTGGTCCTCGTCTTCCGTTGAGGGGGTCGTACGGTGGGGCGGCCGCACGATGGTGGTCAGCGTCGACTCGACGCGTGCGAGGTGGTGCTTCATGGCTTCCACCGCGTCGTGCTCGGACCGGTCGACAAGCGCCTCGACGATCGCCCGGTGCTCCCGGTTCGCCTGCTCCCGCCGTCCGCCGAGCTCGTTGAGGAACGCCGACTGCCGGGCCAGCGCGTCGCGGATCTCCTCGATCACCCGCCGGAAGACCGGGTTCCGGGCCGCCTGGGCGATCGAGAGGTGGAAGAGGGTGTCCATGGCGACCCATGCGGTGGTGTCGGTCTCCCGCTCCATCCGCTCCAGCAGGTGACTCAGCTGGTCGAGGTCCTCCGGCGTACGGCGCACCGCCGCGTACCCGGCCACCGGGACCTCCACATGCCGGCGCACCTCAAGGAGGTCGCTGGCCGCGTAGTCGCCGAAGGTGGGGTCGGCGACCGCGCCGTCGGAGACGACGAAGGTGCCCTTGCCGGTACGCGAGACGGTTAGCCCCATCGTCTGGAGCGCCCGCAGTGCCTCGCGCAGCACCGGCCGGCTCACCTCCAGGCGACGGCAGAGCTCCGCCTCCGAGGGGAGCTTGTCCCCGACCGCGTAGTCGCCCCGTTCGATGGCGTCGCGAAGATGGTTCAGAACCGCTTCCATCGCGCTGATCCGCCGGGGCACATCGCCAGCTGTCTGGCTGTCTGACAGGTTCACCCCGGGATCGTCAAGGCCGGTGGGGTGCGCTGTCAAGAGGTGTGACGGTCCTCGCGGAAGTCCAGCATGTAGAAGACCTTGTCGTAGCGGCGGCCGCCCATGGCGATGAAGCGGGGGAGACGCCCGTATTCGCGAAAGCCGAGCGAGCGGTACAGGGCCAGCGCCCTGGCGTTGTCGGCGCGGGCCTCCAGGGTGAGGACCTCGATCTTCGCTTCCCGGGCGTCGGCGACCAATGCGCAGGTCAGCGCCCTGCCGACGCCCCGGCCATGGGCCTTTGCGGCCACCGCGACCTTGTCCAGGTCGGCGTGCTGCCGATTGGTCGGCAGGGCATGGCGAAGCCAGTAGCCCAGCCCGACCAGCCGCCGGTCGAGGTAGGCGGCGCGCAGCGCCCCGTCCCCGGCCCGCGCGGCCCGCAGGACGCGGTCCATGAGCTCCGCCACCTCGTCCGCGCCCGGCGGCTCCACCCAGCCGAGCGGCGCACCCGCGTGCACCAGGTCCGCCAGGATCCGGTGCGCGGCCCCGGGGAAGTCCGCCGCCAGCTCCGGGTCGGCGGACAGCTGAGCGGCGTCCAGGAGCGAGGGCCGGGGGCCGGCGGCGCTGGGTGGCGAAGGAGTCATGATCGGCAGACTAGGGGCCGGGCCGCGGTTCCGGCCATGGGTTTCGGCGGGTCGACGGTGCCCGGGGCGTCACTGGGCGTCCGCCCATCGGTAGCGGTGTTCGGGGCGTCCGGTGTCGCCGTATTTGAGGGTCAGGTGGATGTGGCCGCTGTGTTCCAGGTGCTTGAGGTAGCGCTGGGCGGTGGAGCGGCTGACGCCGGAGCGTTCGGCGACCTCATGGGCGGACAGCGGGTGCCCGGCCTCGCCCAGGACGCGCCGGATGAGGTCGACGGTGGCCGCCGAGTGGCCCTTGGGGAGCTCGGTGTGCGGGGACCCGGTGGTCCGGAAGGCGCCGAAGATCCGGTCGACCTGCTCCTGGCCGGCCTCGCCGCGGCCGCTCACCCCCTCGACCGTACGGCGCAGCGCGGCATAGCCGTCGAGCTTGGCGCGCAGCCCGGAGAAGCCGAAGGGCTTGACGAGGTACTGCAGCGCGCCGGAGCGCATCGCGTCCTGGATCGTGGTCACGTCCCGGGCCGCCGTCACCATGATCACGTCGGTGCGATGGCCCAGCTGCCGCAGCCGCCGCACCAGGGCCAGGCCCGTCTCGTCCGGCAGGTAGTGGTCGAGAAGCACCAGGTCGACATGGGTGCGCTCCACGGTGGCCAGCGCCTGGGCGGCGGTGTGGGCGCGGCCGGTGACGCGGAAGCCGGACACCTGGGAGACGTACCCGGCGTTGATGTCGGCGACATGGAAGTCGTCGTCGACGACCAGGACGTCGATCACCGTGCCGCTCCGATCGCCGTGCCGCTGCGCTCCTGGTGGTGCACGCCGGCCGCGAGCGCCTCGGGCAGGACGACGGTGAACACCGCGCCACCGCCCGCGCGGGCGGTCACCCGGGCCGTCCCGCCGTAGCGCTCGGCGAGCCGGCGCACCAGCGCCAGGCCGATACCCCGGCCCCGGCGGAAGGCCGCCGCCGTGGGGGCGCCGCCGTCCCCGGCCGGCGCGGCGGCCTTGGTGGACCAGCCCTCGGCGAAGATCCGCTCGCGCAGGGCGGGCGGCACCCCCGGCCCGGTGTCCGAGACCCGCAGGACGGCCGTGGTGCCCTCGGCGCGCAGCTCCACCTCGACGAACGGCTGGTCGCGGCGGTGCCCGGCGGTGGCGTCGAGCGCGTTGTCGAGGAGGTTGCCGAGGACGGTGACCAGGTCGCGCGGGTCGACGACGGCATCGGGCAGCAGCGTCGAGGACGACACCCGCAGCGACACCCCGCGCTCGGCGGCGATCGCCGCCTTGCCGACGAGCAGCGCCGACAGCAGCGGGTCGTGCACCCGCTCGGCGATCTGTTCCGCCGAGGCCCGGTGGGCGCCGGCCGCTTCGGTGACGAACTCCACCGCCTTCTCGTGCCGGCCCAGCTCCAGCAGCCCGCGCACGGTGTGCAGCTGGTTGGCGTGCTCGTGATCCTGGGCCCGCAGCGCGTCCAACAGCCCCTGGGTGCTGTCCAGTTCGCGGCCCAGCAGCTCCAGTTCGGTACGGTCCCGCAGCGTCACCACGGCCCCGCCGTCCCGGGTCGGCACCCGGTTCGCGATCAGTACCCGGTCCCCGCACACGGCCAGCAGATCCGCCCCCGCCACCCGGCCGGCCAGCACATCGGCCGTCCGGCCGGGCGGCAGCACCTCGTCCCCCGCCCGTCCCGCGGCCCCCGCGTCCAGTCCGAGCAGCCGCCCGGCCTCGTCGTTGACCAGCCGGATCCTGCCCCGCCGGTCGAAGGCCACCACGCCCTCACGGATGCTGTGCAGCATCGCCTCGCGCTCGTCGAGCAGCGCGGAGATATCGGCGAACGCCACACCGTGCGTACGGTGGCGGAGCCGGCGGGAGAGGACGACCGCGGCCAGCACACCGACGGCCAGCGCGGCACCGGCGTACCCCAGCACGGCGGGGAGGGTGCCCAGCAGCCGCCCCCGCACGCTGTCGTAGGCGATGCCGACCGAGACCGCGCCGACGATCCGGCCGCGGGCATCGCGCAGCGGCACCTTCGCACGGGCCGAACGCCCCAGTGTCCCGGTGTCTATCTGCCGTACTTCCTGTCCGGCGAGGGGGCGGCTCGGGTCGGTGGAGACATGCCGGCCGATCTCGGCGGGGCGGGTGTGCGACCAGCGCACGCCATGGGTGTCCATCACCACGACGTACAGCGCCCCGGTCGCCCGGCGGATCCGCTCCGCGTCCGCCTGCACCGGCCCGTGGACGGCCGGGCCGGTGGTGGCCAGTTCGCGGACGAGGTCCGGATCGGCGGCGGTGGTCTGGGCGATGGACAGCGCCCGGCGCATCGCCTGGTCGTCCAGCTCGGAGCTGAGCGGGGCGAGGAACAGGCCGGTGGCGAGCGTCAGCACACCGGTGGTGAGGGCGAGCTGCGCCGTCAGCACCTGCGCGAAGACGCGCCGCGGCCAGTGGATCCGCAGGGGTCTGCCTCGTCCCGGGCTCTTCGTACCCGTGCGGAACCGACGTCTCTTCCTTACGCCGCGAGGTCCGCGACGTAAGCCGTTCGTGACCAACTGCCCACCCCCTGTACCGAAGTTGATGTTCTCGCGTGAGCAAAACGAGCACAACAGGGTTTGCGCTCAGAAAGGCGGCTTGTGCCCAGAACCACCGATGTGGTTCGGCTCACACCTAGCCTCCCGGGCCATGAGCAGGCACACGAGCCCCGCGATCGAACTGCGGGGAACGAGCAAAACGTTCCGGACTCCGTCGGGGGCGTCGCACACCGCCGTCCGGGATCTGGATCTGGTCGTCGAGCGCGGTGAGTTCGTCGCGGTGGTCGGCCCCACCGGGTGCGGCAAGTCCACCACGCTGACGCTGATCAGCGGGCTGGAGGAGCCCACCCGGGGCGAGGTGCTGGTCGGCGGTGTGCCGGTCCGCGGCATCGGGGAGAAGATCGGGTTCGTCTTCCAGCAGGACGCGGTCTTCCCCTGGCGCACGGTGCTGTCGAACGTGATGGCCGGCCCCCGCTTCCGTGGCGTAGCGAAGCCCGAGGCCCGGCGGCGGGCGCGGGAATGGCTCGCCAGGGTCGGGCTGGCGTCCTTCGAGGACCGCTATCCGCATCAGCTCTCCGGCGGCCAGCGCAAACGGGTCGCGCTCGCCGCGACCTTCGTCAACGACCCCGAACTCCTGCTCATGGACGAGCCGTTCTCCGCACTCGACGTGCAGACCCGGGCGCTGATGTCGGACGAACTCCTGGAGCTGTGGTCGGGGACCGGTGCCTCGGTCGTCTTCGTCACCCACGACCTGGAGGAGTCGATCGCCCTCGCCGACAGGGTCGTGGTGATGACCGCCGGTCCCGCGACCGTCAAGGAGGTCTTCGAGATCGATCTGCCGCGCCCCCGGCGGGTCGAGTCGGTGCGGCTGGAGCCGCGGTTCGTCGAGATCTACCGGGAGATCTGGTCCTCGCTCGGGGAAGAGGTGCGGATCACCCGCGAGAGGGGTGCCGCGGATGTCGCCTGAGACCGTCCCCGCCCGCCCCGGGTCGGCCAAGTCCGCCACGGGGGCCGACCGTTCGAGGCAGCGGGCGCGCGCCGCCCGCAACCACGGGCTGCTGGTCCACGGCGCGCGGGTGCTGCTGCTCGTCGGACTGATCGGGCTGTGGGAGGGGCTGGCCCGCGCCGCCGTCATCGATCCCTTCAACTTCTCGATGCCCTCGAAGATCTGGGACCAGATGGTCCAGTGGGCGCTGCACGGCACCCCGCAGGGCCCTCTGTGGGAGCAGATCTGGTACACGCTCTACGAGGCCCTGCTCGGCTGGGTGATCGGTGTGGCGGGCGGTGTGGTGCTGGGCATCGCGCTCGGCCGGATCCGCTTCCTCGCCGAGGTGCTCGGCCCGTACATCAAGGTGCTCAACGCGCTGCCGCGGATCGTGCTGGCCCCCATCTTCCTGATCTGGTTCGGGCTGGGGCCGGCCTCCAAGGTCGCCTCCGCCGTGGTCCTGGTCTTCTTCCCGGTCTTCTTCAACGCCTTCCAGGGCGCCCGCGAGGTGGACCGCAACCTGGTCGCCAACTCCCGCATCCTGGGCGCGAGCAGCCGCCAGGTCACGCTCCATGTCGTGATCCCCTCCGCCACCTCGTGGATCTTCACCAGCCTGCACGTCAGCTTCGGCTTCGCGCTGATCGGCGCGATCGTCGGCGAGTACATCGGCGCGACCAAGGGCCTCGGCCTGCTGGTCTCGGCGTCGCAGGGCACCTTCAACGCGGCCGGTGTCTATGCGGCGATGGTGATGCTGGCCGTGGTCGCGCTGCTCGCCGAAGGGCTGCTGGCCTTCCTCGAAAAGCGGCTCTTCCGCTGGAAGCCGTCCGACACCGCCGGACGCTGAACTCCCGCTCCACCGCCCTCTCTCACTCTCCTTCCTCAAGGACCCCACCATGCCCAAGCAGCTCAAGCTCACGGCCGTCGCGGCCGCCGCGATGCTCGCCCTGACCACCCTCACCGCGTGTGGCGGCGGTGGCTCCGCGGCCACCGCCGGCAACGGGAACGGCAAGATCAAGATCATGGTGGGAGGCCTCGACAAGGTCATCTATCTGCCCGCCAGACTCACCCAGCAACTGGGCTATTTCGAGGACGAGGGCATCCACGTCACCCTGCTCACCGAACCGGCCGGTGTGCAGGCCACCACCTCGCTGGTCTCCGGCGATGTGCAGGGCGTCGTCGGCTTCTACGACCACACCCTCGATCTGCAGGTCAAGGGCAAGCAGGTGGAATCCGTCGTACAGCTCGCGCATGCGCCCGGCGAGGTCGAGGTCGTCTCGAACCAGGCGGCCGGCGAGCTCACCTCGCCCCGGGACTTCAAGGGCAAGAAGCTCGGGGTCACCGGCCTCGGCTCGTCCACCGACTTCCTGACCAAGTACCTCGCCGTCAAGAACGGCGTACGGACCGATGAGTTCACGCCGGTGGCGGTCGGCGCCGGCCAGACCTTCATCTCGGCCATCGAGCAGGGCTCGATCCACGGCGGGATGACGACCGACCCGACGGCCGCGCGGATCGTGGACAAGAACCTCGGCAAGATCCTCGTCGACATGCGCACGCCCGAGGGCTCCAAGGAGGCGCTCGGCGGCCCGTACCCCTCCTCCAGCCTCTACATGAACACCGACTGGGTGAACAGCCACAAGAAGGAGGTGCAGAAGCTGGCCAACGCCCTGGTGCGGACCCTCAAGTGGATGTCCACGCACACCCCGAAGCAGATCGCCGAGAAGATGCCGGCCGACTACGCCCAGGGCGGCGAGGAGCTCTACATCCAGGCGATCAAGGACACCCTGCCGATGTTCACCAAGGACGGGGTGATGCCGGCCGACGGCCCCGCGACGGTCGAGCGCGTCCTGAAGGCCTTCAACCCCAACCTCAAGAACGCCTCGGTGGACCTGAAGAAGACCTACACCACCGAGTTCGTCAGGAAGGCGGGCTGACCGGGCGGCGGCGCCCCGGTCAGACGAAGTTGATCTCCGCCCGGGCCAGCAGCGGGTCGTCGACCAGCTGCCACAGCGGTACGGCGAAGTTGCCGGAGCCGTAGCGCCCGCCGAAGTGCAGGCCCAGCACGCGGTGGTCGGTGAGGTCGATGACCGGGGAGCCGCTGTTGCCGCCCAGCGTGGAGCAGTCGTGCTTGATGACGTTGCGGTTCGGCACCAGCTCGGTGGCGGTGCCGGGCTGCAGCCGTTTGACGTTGTAGATGTCCATGAAGATCCGGCGCATCGACTCCGGTTCATTGCGCCGGCCGTCGTACGCCGGGTAGCCGACGCAGTACACCGGACGCCCGCGGAGATCGGCCGGCCCGTCCGCGGCCACCGCCAGGGGAGTGGGCAGCGCCCCGCCGCCGGCCGGCGGCGCGACCCGCAGCAGGGCCAGATCGACGTCCTCGTGGATGCCCAGCACCTCGACGACGTCGAACGAGGGGCCGCCACCGCCCGCCGCGCCGCCGTACTCCTCCCCCATGTCGACACTGGCGGTGATGCCCGGCTGGAAGGTCCAGCCGGCGGCGTCACCGCGGGTGAACTCCGCCGCCACATGACGGTTCGTCAGCACCACGTCCGGGCCCACCAGGAACGCCGTACCGAGCCAGTCCAGGCTCAGGTGCCCGGTGAGCTCGACCCGCCCCACCCGGGCGAGCGACTCCCGGATCGCCGCCCGGTGCCCGTCGAGCACCGCCCAGTCGCCCTGCTGCGGTGCGAAGTCGTGGTCCTGCACCAGGATGGCGGGCCGGCCCTCCAGCAGCACGATGGCTTCGATGCCGAACGACTCGTCGTCGCTGATCTCGTCGGGGCGCCCCTCGGCGAGCTTCTCCAGACCGCTGACGCCCGCCGACAGCACCCTGGTCCGCTCCTGCTGGGCGAACTGGGAGATCTGCCCGGCCGGCAGCTCGTCCGCCGGCAACTCCTCCAGGGACTCGGGGATCTCCCAGGACAGCCCGTCGCGCACCCGCGCCGCGACCTCCCGCAGGTCCGAGAAGACCTGCTCGGGCCCGGCCGACACCGGTGATCTGCTCCCACTGTGCATCTCGCCCTCCTTGGACGCTGTAGCCGCTTGCTGGAGAAGGGGCCTAGAGCCCCGCCTGTGCCGCGGTGATCTCGGCATGGACCCCTGGACTGCCGGCCTCCAGATGGCGCAGCACGCTGCGGATCTGGGTGCCGACGTTGACGAATGCCGTGGTCCGGCCCTGGAACAGCACGTTCTCCACCCGCCGCGTCCCCCGGTGGAGCGCCACCACCTGCCAGTCGTCGGTGAGGACCGGCGAGCCCGAGGAGCCGCCGCGGGTGTCCGTGAAGTAGCGGACGTCCTGCTCGTCCGCCTCGTAGACGAGGTTGTTGCGCAGCGCCACCCGCTTGGGCCGGCCGCCGGGGTGCTGGATGATGTTGACGGCCACATAGTCCCCCCGGGCGACCACCAGCGGCCGCTCCGCCAGCTTCAGCACCGGCCGGCCGGGCCCGTCGGTCAGCCGCAGCACCGCGTAGTCCAGCCCGGCGTCCGCGGCGACGAGTTCGCTGACGGTGGCCTCCTCCGTCTCCACCTCGTCGGTGTCGAAGTCGAACCGGGCGGTGGTGTGCCGGGCCTGGAGGTGCAGATCCTCGCTGTCGGCCACCGGCCGCCCGGTGCCCGTCCCGGCCCTGGCGTTGACCACATGGTGGTTGGTGATCAGCAGGTCCGGGGCGATCATCCACCCGGTACCGGAGTGCGGGAAGCCGTTCGGCTGCAGCGGGGCGCCCCCCTGGTACGGCGGCACCTTGATCCGGGCCACCGCCCCGCCGGCCAGCTCACCGCCGCGCAGAAAGCCGATCGGGACGGTGTCGTCCCGGTGGACGATCTCCTCCTTGAGCTCCGCCCCCAAAGCGGGCATCCCGGCCAGCACGTCCGGTTCACCGCCGGCCTTGCGCGCCACCTCGTCCAGGGCCTTCTGGAACACGGCGAGCGGCTCGGCCTCGGTGGTCTCGGCGACCGCGTTGCGCAGCCAGATCTCCAGCGGCACCGAGCCGTCCACCAGCCGCTCCACCCGGTTCATCTCGTTGAGATCCGAGTGCACCTGGCGGCCGGGCGCCGGGTTGAGCGGCAGGGTGCCGCGGTAACGGCGCATGATCCCGTCGAGCAGCAGCGGCCGTACGGCGGGATCGGCCAGCCCGGTCTCCACCGCGGCGTCCAGCACCTGGCGGATCTCGTCGGGCGAGAGGTAGGCGGTCACCGGGGCTCACTCCCCGCGGGGCCGCACTCTTCCGCCGGTGTGCGGTGGGTGATGCGGGAGGCGGCCGCCGGGCGACCGGTGCTGCCCACCCCCATCGCGGCCGCCACCCCGGCGACGATCTCCCCGCTGTTGTCGGGCATGGCCAGCAGCCGCCGGGCGAGGGCGTCGAGCGTGCCGCGGTCGCGGGCCAGCCGCAGGATCCCCGCGATGCCGCTGGGCGCGCCGCCCGCCTGCGGCCGGGTCGGCCCCACGGCCTCGTTGAGGATCTCCATCACCGCCCCCAGCAGGGCCGGCTGCCGGCGGGTGGCACGGCACATCGCCGCGCCGAGCGCGTCCAGCGTCTCATCGTCGGCGGGCAGGCCCACCACCTCCAGCGCGTGATCGAGCGCCCCGGGCGACCGCTCGTAGACCTGCGAGGCGACGGCCCGTACGAGGACGGGCTGATCGGCGAGTACATCGTCCGGCAACTCCTGTAACCTCTCGGCGAGTTGGTGATCGGCCTCCGGATCCGTGCCGCCGTCCTCGGCGGTCAGCTGCGCCCGGGCCAGCAGCGCCCCCATCGCCTCCAGATCCTGACCGAGGCCGACCGCGACATCCTCCGCCGCCCGCAGATCGCGGTCCGCGCTCGCCCGGTCGCCGGCCTCCTCCGCGAGCCGGGCGGAGAGCAGCAGCAGCTCCAGCCGGCGTTCCTGGCACCCGGCGCGCTCCGCCGGGCCGATCGCGTCCGCCACGGCCTGCCGGCCCTCGGCGAGCCGCCCGAGCCGGCTGAGGGTCTCGGCGAACAGGGCGTGCAGGGGGCTGCACGCCGTCCAGGGCCGGCGCCGGCCGATCCGTTCTAACGCCGCCTCCGCGAAGCCCTGGGCCAGCAGATCCTCGACCTCGCGGGCGGCGATCCGCTCCCAGTCCTCCTGGTCGGCGCCCGCCGCCACCTGGTCGGGGGCGCCGCCGCCGAGCCTGGCCGTGAGCAGCCCGGCGGCCCGCGGCGTCATGTCCTGCTGCGCGCCGGCCAGGAACCGCTCGACGCCCGGCAGCCACCGCTCCTCCACCGACCGCGGGTTCTCGTTGAGCCGCAGCCGGTGGTAGATCTCCTCGGCGCGCGCCTCCAGCCCGTCGCGCGCGGCGTAGTAGTCGACCGCGCGCCGCTCGACGGCCCGCATCACCTCCGTACGGTCACCGCCCGGCAGCCGCAGCATGATGGCGCGGACATCGCCGCGGTGGCGCACGGCGTCCGGGCCGGCCGGCTCAACCATGTCCAGGCGGCTCAGCTCGTCGAAGAGCGCACGGGCCCGCTCCGTGGTGACCGCCCGCAGCCCGCAGGGCCCGGCGAGCACCTCCTTGACGACCTCCGGGGTGATGACCCGCAGCACCAGGCCCGGGTGGGCGAGCCGGCGCACGTCCTCGTCGGCGATATGGCTGAGGATCCGTTCGTAGAGGATGCCCTGGACCAGCAGCTGGTCGACGCGCCGGAACACCTCGCGGCGGCGTTCGGGCAGGCTGCGGATCAGCTCGCTGGTCTGCTCGGTCTCCAGCCCGGCGAGGGTGGCGGCGCGGGCGGCCAGCTTCAGGCTCAGCGGATGGCCGCCGACCCGGTCGGCCAGCGCCCGCGCCACCTCCGCGTCCTCCACCCCGCAGGACAGCAGCACGCCGACGGCCGCCTCCGGGTCGAGCTCGCCGAGTTCGATGTCGAGCGGTGCCATGGGTTTCGCCGGATGCTCCACCGGCGCCCGCCCGGAGACGATGTACCGCAGCCGCGGGTAGACGCTCTGCAGCGAGAGGTAGATCGCCCACATCCGGCCCACCACCGGCGATCCGCGGTACTGCGCCGCTTCGAACGAGTCGATGGCGATCACGAACGGCGGGTCCGGCTCGTCCTGCGTGGCCTTGCCGTCCGCGACCGCCCGTACCAGCACATCGGCGACCCGCCGGATCAGATCGGTCTCCCGCCCGGTGGCCAGCATCTGGAACTCCTGAGAGGAGCGGCGCCCCAGCACGGCCCGGGTGGTGGCGAGTTCGTGCAGCTGGGTCACCCGGTCCTGCCCCTCACGCTGGCTGCGGGCGGCCTGCTGGCACTCGTCCGCCAGCGCGTCCAGCTCGGCGCGGTGGGCCGGGTACTGGATACCGAGCTGCCGGGCGGCCTCGGCGATCAGGGTGACCGGCTCCCGCAGGGAGAGGGTGGGCCGCTCGAAGTCGATGTACGCGAAGGGGAAGCGGGCGCCGCAGGCGCGGGCGCCGTCGAGCACGAACTTGGCGAGGAGGGTGCTCTTGCCCATACCGCCGGGTCCGTGAATGACCAGCGGCGGCGCCGGGGCCGGGCGGCCACCGGTCGGCAGGCAGCCGGCCTCCGCGGACCCGCCGGGCAGCCCGGCGTAGCGCCGCAGCTCCTCCAGTTCGCGGGCCCGGCCCTGGAACGGCCGCCGCACCAGGCGTTCCAGGGGCTGCAGCAGACGGGCCCGCTCCAGGGCCTGCTGCAGCTCGGCCGCGTCCGGCAGTCCGGTCACATCCGGCACCCGGGACAGCCACAGCACCGCCTGGAGGGCGTCGGCCAGTTCGTCGGCGGTGAGCCGGTCGGGGACGGGCGGGCTGCCGGACAGACAGGCCAGCGCGAAGCGCTCCGGGCCGGGCCCGGCGGGCAGCTGGTCGAGGTTGCGCTCCAGGACACGCCGGGCCGCCTCGGGACCGGCCAGGTCGCGTAACGCCTCGTCCCGGACATCCGACTTGAGGGCCCACTCCGGCCGGTCCTGCATCCCCAGGGTCGTACAGTCGTCGACCAGCTCCAGGACCGCGCCGCCGGCGGCCCGCTCCTCCCCGGGCAGCCTGAGCCGGCGTGGGTCGAACCGGGCGAGCAGACAGGCCGCTTCCCGGTAGGCCCGGCGGGCCGGCGGCACATCCGGGGGGCGCTCCTCGCCGCTGCGCAGCTCCTCCCGTAATCGCGTCAAAAACAACTCCCTTACTCCATAAGGGAGTTCGGTGGCCCCCTCAGA
The DNA here is from genome assembly GCF_053595675.1 of Streptomyces sp. NPDC002446. Lineage (NCBI taxonomy): Bacteria > Bacillati > Actinomycetota > Actinomycetes > Kitasatosporales > Streptomycetaceae > Streptomyces > Streptomyces sp. NPDC002446. The sequence goes on from NZ_JBSFYC010000026.1 coordinate 38,391, forward strand.
GGGATTGGTAGACACGAATGGCCCCCTCCGCCGCCGTGCAGACCTTGCGCATATAGCTCTCGCCGCGCCGGGAAGCGGCTCGGGAGGCGTGCAGCACCTCTTCGACGGCGACCTCCACGAGTTCGGCGATGGTCGCGTCCCGGGAGCCGCCCGACCCGACGAGCGCGGGCGGCGACTCGTGGAAGACCTGGTCGAAGAAGGTCCGCAGATCGCCGGCACCGGCCACCCGCGCCGTGTCCCAGCACAGATTTCCCCGCAGGTCGTAGGGGAGCTGACGCATCGAACGCCCGTAGCCGAGGAGGACCAGCCGGGGCGCCTCGTCGCCGTGCACGGCCGCGTGCTCGTAGATGGCCGTGGCCAGCTGCCCGATGAAGTCCCACACATCGGAGCCGGGGTCGAGCTTGTCGCACTCGTCGAGGACCACCCACAGGCGCTCCTCCACGGCGGTCGCCCGCCCGGCCACCCAGTGCGCCGCCTCGTCGATCGACGGCAGCAGGTCGTTGAGGCCGGTGGGGTTCAGCGGGGAGGCCCCGGCCGCCGGATCGGCGACGAAGTCGGCCAGCCGCTGGACGACCTTGGCGGCGGTGGAGGTGTGCGACAGGGTGACCCGCACCGGACGGAAACCGAGGTGCTGTCCGATGTGGCGGAGGAAGTTGTAGGTGTAGGAGCGGCCGCTGTCCGGCTCGCCGTCGACCAGCAGGATGAACTTGTCGGGATCCGCGATGAACCGGCGCAGGGTCTCCCGCAGGTCCTCACGGTCGATGAAGGCCTCGGTGCCGTTCTTCAGGACACAGGTGCGGAAGTGGTCCCGCGCGGCGTGGGCGCGGAAGTCCTCGCGCAGCCGCTCCAGGAACTCCCGGGCCTTGACGATGTCCGGGAGCACCATCAGCCGGTCGACCATGGTGAGCGCCTCGACGAGCCTGAGCTGCCGCTCGATGTCGCTGCGCGAGCTGTGCACGAGCGCGCGGGCGTTGTCCGCGGCGATGTGCGTCAGCGCCAGCGCGGCGATGAACTCCCGGGCGAAGCCGTACTGGGCGAGCTGGGTGTGCGGATCGGTGGTGTCGAGCAGAAAGTCCTGCGCCCAGGTGGTGACCAGATCCCACTCGGTTTCGGTCAGCGGCACGGCACACCTACCCTGCACCGTCGTCGAAGATCCGCAGGATCGGCTCCCTGACCGGTGGCTGGGCCAGATACTCGCTGATGCCGTGGTGGTTCCTGCTGTCGTTGGTGACCAGCAGGTCGGTGACCCGCTCCTGCGGTGCGTACTTGGGCCGCAGGGTGTGGTCGAGCGCCACCAGGTCCCGCAGGTCGGAGGCGTTGCGCCAGGCCGCCACGCCCGCCGGAACGGCCGGCGGCCGCGCCAAGTGGTCCTGCACCTCGGTGATCGCCAGCGGGGATCCGACGGTCACCAGCAGCTCCACCTCCCGCCCCTGCTCCATCAGCACCTCGTAGGCCACGATCGAGCCCAGGCTGTGGCCGACGACCACGAGCGGGCCGCTGTCCGGGCCGTCCAGCGCCTCGGCGACCACCTGGCGCATCGCCGGCCCCGCCCCGCCGAAGAAGTAGGCGTGCACGTCCTGGAAGGCGTGCCTGACCAGCAGCCGGAACAGCGCCGTACGGCCGGGCCGGGGCAGCGGCAGCGACTCCAGCGGGAGCTCCGCGCCGGGCTCCTCCTCCTCACCGGCGTGCGCGAGCGTGTCCGCGAGGTAGGTCATGTCCCGCAGCCAGTCGGCCAGCGCACCCTCGTCGAGGCCGGCCCGCCCCTCCAGGCCGACGTCGCCGGCCTCCCGCCGCGCCTCGCCGAGCGTCCGCGCCACGAACTCCTCGGGCGGTTCGGCCTCGGCCCGCGCGGCCTGGTCCGGCAGCTCCTCGAACAGCTCCGGCCCGCCGGCCACCAGGTCCGGCCGCAGCTCGGTGAGCGGCGCCGGATGCCGCAGCGGGGCGAAGTACGCCATCCGCGAGGCCCCGCCCATGTCCCGGCCGAACAGCGCCGTGTCCCACTGGGACTTGAGCAGCTCCGCGCGCGGTTTGTTCCCGGCCCCGTGCACATAGACAACCATCGGTGACATTGCGCTTCCCCCGCCCCTCAGCGCCGCAGCATGATGTCGTCGTGCGAGGTCAGGCGCCGCCAGCGCTCCCGCGGGGCGCGCAGCGCCGGCATCAGATCGGCGGCGGGCAGCGGCCCCAGATCCAGCGAGGTCAGCTCGACCACGTCCGACACCGGCACCTGGAACGTCCGGAAGGCCCCCAGGGGAGGCGGCGCCCCCGGCGTCGCACCGGCCAGCGCCCGCTCGGCGTCCCGGGTGAGGTCCGGGCTCTGGTCGAGGACGTACCCCGTCGACGCCAGCGACCCGTCCTGGACGAACGCCGCCACCTTCCAGAACCGCAGCGGCACTTGTACGCCCCGGTACGGCGGGTCCGAGTCGTGCAGCACCGGCCCGGTCAGGACGGTCAGCCTGCGGTCGAAGGTCGCGGCGTGGTCGAGCAGAAAGTTCTCCAGCCCCTGCCACAGCTGCTTGCCCTGGTTGAACACATCGGCCTGCGGGGCGGCGTTGGTGTAGTGGAAGGTGTCCGCATTGGCCTTGTTCGCCTCCACGGCGTCGCCCCACACGGGATCGAGCCGCCGCACCAGATGCCCCTTGTCCAGGGAGTTGTCGCGGTACACGTCGTCACCGGTCTGCCGGTGCTCGTCCAGCCGCGGGTCGAACCGCCAGCTGCTCTCCCGCGGCACATGCTCCACCAGCCGCCGGCCGTCGATGCAGACGGCGGTGGCGGCGGCCATCCGCCGGTCCGGGCGCAGGACGACGGAGAAGTGGGTGTACGGCAGCACCACGGTCTCCACACCGGGAAGGCTCGGCCTCGGCAGGGGGACCGGGACGCCGAGGAAGGTCTCGTCGTAGCCCGCCCGGTCGGTCAGCGGATCCCGGGATTCGGTCCCGGCCGTCGCACCACCTGCCCGTGGGGAATCTGAGGGGATCATGTGACCACCGCTTCCCGGTGCCGCGGACCACCGATCGGTGCCCACCGGGAAGCCACTCGAACAGCCGGGCGCCCTCCCGACACCCCGGCGGGAGGCGACCGTTCAGGCGGTTGGGCACCTCGCCGCGTTCAGCGGCCGACGGGCCACGGAACGCATCCAGGCGTCGCCCGTCACCCCCGCCGTACCGAAGGAGCCCCATGCCGGCCGGCCTCTCCCTCCACGTCGGACTCAACCAGGTCGATCCAGCCGCGTACGAGGGCTGGGACGGCCGGCTGGTCGCCTGCGAGAACGACGCGCACGACATGGCGCGGCTGGCGCGCGGCGCCGGGTTCGCCGACACGACGCTGCTCACCGCGGACGGCACGGTGCACAACGTCACCGCCGAGCTGCGCAAGGCGGCCAAGGCCCTGCGCAGCGGCGACATCCTGCTGTTCACCTACTCCGGACACGGCGGACAGGTCCCCGATGCCGACGGCGGCGACGACGAGCCGGACGCGTTCGACGAGACCCTGGTGTTCTACGACCGCGAATTCCTCGACGACGAGCTGCACCGGGAATTCGGACGCTTCGCCGAGGGCGTCCGCATCCTGACCCTCCTCGACTGCTGCCACAGCGGCACCGGAATCGAGCTGCCCGACCGCAACGAACCGGCCGCACGCCTTATGCCGGAGCCCCGGCAGCAGGAGATCTACCAGCGCGACAAGGAGTTCTTCCAGGAAATCCAGCGCGAACTCGCCGCCGGAAAGGGCCGTGCGCGGCCCGCCGACGCGCTCCTCATCTCCGCCTGCCAGGACGATCAGCTGGCCTCCGACGGCGACGTCAACGGAGCCTTCACCGGAACCCTGCTGAAGGTCTGGAACGACGGGGCCTTCCGCGGCGACTACCGCAGTTTCCACCGCGACATCCAAGGCAATATGCCGCGCACCCAGATTCCCCGGCTCCATATGACCGGTCAGCCCGGCGACGCCTTCCTCGGACAGCAGCCCTTCACGGTGTGACGGCGCACGCGGGCACATGCGGACGGGACGCGGCCCGGGGGCCGCGTCCCGTCGTCACCCACGGCTCGCTCACTCCGCGGGGTAGATGTCGCCGCCCCGCATCATGCTTTCCTGCTCGCTCTGCGACTGCAGCCTGCGGGCCTTCTCCCGGAGCCGCTTCTGCTCGTCCGGGTCGGTGGAGCGCTTCGCGGCGGCCTCCAATTCCTGGGCCTTGTCACGCATCTGCTGGATGCGTGCGCGTGCTTCTCCTGCTGCGTTCATGATCTGTCCTCGCGCGGTATTAGGGAGAACTGCATTACCAGCGAATCAGGCCCGGCGTCCTTCGGCACCTCGAAAGGCGGCCGTCCGGGATGCGGAGAAACCGCCGGCCGCAACGAAGCCGGATCGTAGGAAGGCGCCGACCGCGGCGCGCCCGGGTGTCTCGGCGTGTCTCCACCGGATGGCCTTCCTGAATGGCGAGGGCCACCCAGAGGGACGTTGGCTGAAGCACAGCAGCACAACGTCCGCTGAGTGTCAGCGCTTCTGGTGTTTGACGCTCTCCTCGTTCAGTGGAGACCCTCCATGACATCCGAACCAGCACTTTGTGGGGGCGACGCCGAACTGTCATCGACAGAACACGGCGAGCACATTCCGCCCGACAACCATGAGAACAACTCGGCCCGCACCCTTTTGTGGGAGGCAGTCACCCATCGGCCCTTGGAGGAGGTCGCCGCCCTTGTGGAACTCCTCAAGCGCAGCGGCGAGGTGCCCAACCCCGGTGACGAAGCCCTGCGGGTGGCGGTCGTGTCCCGTCCGGTGAGCGAGGTCGCTGCGCTCTTCGAGCTGCTCCAGGCCACCCCGCACACCGTGGAATCGAGCCATGACGCGCTGCGCGCGGCGGCGGTGGGCAGATCCGTGGAGGAGGTGGTGCAGCTCATCGAGCTGTTCGACCGTACGAAGGGAGGCGACACCGGCCTCTACGGCGCTGCGGAACCCCACCTCCCGCCCGACCCCTTCCCTCCCGGGCCCGGCGGCCCCGGACCCGGCGGCCCCGTGGAACCGGAGCACACCGCGGCCATGCACGTCCTCGACCCCGACGTACGGCCCCTGGGCCACGCCGGGCAGGCCGCGGTCGGCCACCGCGAGGCCGCGCCGCCGCACCCGCCCAACCGCCCGCCGTGGGCCCACCGGCCGGACGGCAGCATGCCGCAGGGCGGTCCGGCGTGGGCGGCCGCCCACGAGGAGCCCCGGCAGCCCGGCTATGCGATGCCCGGCGTGCTGCGCTCGGTACTGCGCTGGCCCGCGGCCGCGGCGCTGGCGCTGTGCGGTCTGAGCCATCTGCCGGTGAACTCGTCCCCTCTGCAGGGCGCACAGGCCGCCGCGGGGCTCTCGATGGCCATCGCCGTGGTCTACCTGCTGCTGGCGGGCTGGCTGGCGATGCGCGACACCGCCATGGTCTGGACGGTGAGCGCGGCCGCCGCCATGGTCATCGTCGCCCTGCACGCACTGTCCCGGGCCGGTGTCCTCACGCCGCTGGGCAGCGGACTGGGCGAGACCGGAATGTGGCCCGAAGTGGTCGCGGTGGGACTGGCCATCGTGAGTGCGGGCCTCGCGGGTGCGGCGCTGCTCAGCCGCCCGCGGCGGGTGGGTCCGGCCCCGGCCGGAGTGTGAGCGGTCGGCCGCACAGGCGGCGCCATGGGCGCGGGCCGGGACCCTGACGGGGGTCCCGGCCCGCGCCCTTTGCCGTCGCGGTCTCAGGAGTGCGGAGCGCCGTAGTACCCGGCGAGCCGCTGGTGGTACTCGTCGTCCTCGATGTGCTCGTCCCGGTGGAACTCCGGGGCGTCCTCGATGTCCTTCTTCGTACGGGCCAGATAGATCGTGCTGCGGTCGTGGTCGATCGAGGAGATGACACCGGCCGGCAGCAGGATCTGCCGGCCGAAGATCCACACTCGGGTGTCGACGACCAGATAGGCGGCGCCGACCTCGTCGGAGTGCTCATCCACCGTCCCGACGGTGCCGTCGATGGCCTCGACGGAGTACCCGGTGAGATCGGTCCCGGTCCGCCGGTCCACGCCCTGCGGGTAGCCCCAGATGCTGTCCGTCACGGTGTCCTTCCCTCCTCCCTCTTCGCGGTGTACCGGTGCAGAGCCCAGGCGGGCAGCGCGAACCAGCAGACGATGAACCAGAGGGCGAGCACCGCGACGATCCACGGGACGGCCGAGTCGTCCATCGCGATCCGCAGGATCAGCAGCAGCGCCGAGGCGACCGTCGCCAGCAGCAGCACGGTCCCGATCACCGCCAGCCGCGATGCCCACACCACCGTCTCCGGCTTCAGCCGGTGGCCGGTGACCACCCGGTGGAAGGTCACCGTGCCGATCAGCGCGCCGGTGGTGGCCGCGCCCAGCAGGACCGTCACCACGTAGATGGTCTTGTCGGTCTGCCCGAGCGTGGCGAAGCGCGGCATGAAGACGACGGTGAGCAGGAACCCGAAGAGGATCTGCACACCGGTCTGGATGACCCGCACCTCCTGGAGCAGCTCGATCCACCGCCGGTCGGCACGCTCCTCCGGTGTCTCGTCACGTCCCTGCGGCGCCTGGCGCGGACCCAGCGACTCCGACTCCACCCGGCCTCACCCCTCTTCCCTGTCCGCCGCCGCGCGGGCCGGCTACCTCTGCCCGCTCTTCTCCGTGGTACGGAATGCCAGCTCGTCGTCCCGCACCTCCACCTGCACCTCGTCCCCGGCCGCCACCGCACCGTCCAGCAGCAGCCGCGAGAGCGCGTTGTCCACCTCGCGCTGGATGGTGCGGCGCAGCGGCCGCGCCCCGTACTCGGGCTGATGGCCGCGGTGCGTGAGCCAGTCGACGGCCTCGGAGCTGAACTCCACGGAGATGTCCTGGGCGTGCAGCCGGCGCCTGGTCCCTTCGAGTAGCAGACCGGTGATCTCCCGCAACTGCGTGTCGGTGAGCCGGTGGAAGACGATGATCTCGTCGAGCCGGTTGAGGAACTCCGGGCGGAAGTGCTCGCGCAGGCTGGCCAGCGCCCGCTCCCGCGCGCCGTCGCCGCCCTGCGCACCCGAGATGTCCGGGCCGAAACCGAGCACCCCGCGACCGCCGCTGAGCGCTTCGGAGCCGAGGTTGCTGGTCATCACGACGACGGTGTTCTTGAAGTCGACCCTACGGCCCTGGGAGTCGGTCAGATGCCCGTCGTCGAGCACCTGCAGCAGCATGTTGAAGACATCCGGGTGGGCCTTCTCCACCTCGTCGAGCAGCAGCAGCGAGTACGGGTGGTGCCGCACCGCCTCGGTCAGCTGGCCGGCGTCCTCATGGCCGACGTATCCCGGAGGGGCGCCCACCAGCCGGCTGACGGTGTGCCGCTCCTGATACTCGCTCATGTCCAGCCGCACCATGCGGTCCTCGCTGCCGAACAGGGCCTCGGCGAGCGCCCGCGCCAGTTCCGTCTTGCCCACGCCGGTGGGGCCGAGGAAGAGGAAACTGCCGATCGGGCGGTTCGGGTCGGACAGCCCGGCCCGCGAGCGCAGAATCGCCTCGGAGACCGCCGTGACGGCGTCGTTCTGCCCGATCACCCGGGTGTGCAGCCGGCTCTCCAGGCCGAGCAGCCGCTCCTTCTCCTCCTGCGTCAGACTGCTCAGCGGCACGCCGGTCTGCCGCGACACGATCTCGGCGATGTCCTCCGCGGTGACCATCACGATCCGGCCGTCACCGCTCGGCCGGGTGCCCTGCTCCGCCTCGATCCGGGCGGTCAGGGTGTTGATGCGGTCCCGCAGCTCGGTGGCCCGCTCGTACTGCTCCGCGGCGACCGCCTGGTCCTTGTCCACGGCCAGCCGCTCCACCTCGCGCTCCAGCGCCCGTACGTCGGTGGTCTTGGCGCCCGACCGCAGCCGGACCCGCGCGCCCGCCTGGTCGATGAGGTCGATGGCCTTGTCGGGCAGGAAGCGGTCGGAGATGTAGCGGTCGGAGAGCTCCACCGCCGCGAGCAGCGCCTCGTTGGTGTAGCGCACCTGGTGGTGCGCCTCGTAGCGGTCCTGCAGTCCGCGCAGGATCTCCACGGTGTCGGCGACGGTCGGCTCCGGCACCAGGATGGGCTGGAAGCGGCGGGCGAGGGCGGCGTCCTTCTCGATGTGCCGCCGGTACTCCTCCAGCGTCGTGGCGCCGATGACATGCATCTCCCCGCGTGCCAGGGCGGGCTTGAGCATATTGCTCGCCTCCAGGGAGCCGCCGTCGCCGCTGCCGCCGCCGGCCCCGACGACCGTGTGCAGCTCGTCGATGAAGACGATCAGCGATGCGGGGTGCGCGCGGACCTCTTCCATGATCCCGTTCATCCGCTCCTCGAAGTCACCGCGGTAGCGGGTGCCGGCGAGGACGGCCGTCAGGTCCAGGGCGACCACCCGCCGTCCCGCCAGGGTGTCGGGCACCTCGCCGTCGGCGAGCCGCTGCGCCAGGCCCTCCACGATCGCGGTCTTCCCCACGCCCGCGTCGCCGACCAGCACCGGGTTGTTCTTCCCCCGGCGGGAGAGCACCTCGATGGTCTGCTCGATCTGCTCCTCGCGGCCGATGACCGGGTCGATCCGGCCGGCCCGTGCCAGGTCGGTCAGATCGCGGCTGTACTTGTCCAGCGTGGGGGTGTCGTGCTTGGGCGGAGCGCCGTGCTCGGCTCCGCCGTGCTGGGGGCCGTGGCCGCCGTGCGCCGCGGCCTGCGGGTCGAAGTGCGCCAGGTTGAGTATCCGCCCCGCCGCCGAGTCGGGGTTGGCCGCCAGCGCGTCGAGCACATGCTCAGGACCGATGTACGACGCCCCGTTGTCCCGCGCCAGATCGTGCGCCCCCAGCAGGGCCCGTTTGACCGCGGGGGTGACCGCGACGCTGGACTGCTGGGGGCCGTCGCCCGCGCTGCGGTCGATCTCCTCCGCCAGCGCGTCGGGGTCCGCGCCCGCCTGCTGCAGCAGGGTCCGGGTCGGTTCGGCGGCCAGGGCCGCCCGCAGCAGGTGCTCGGTACCGAGCTCCGGGCTGCCGTGCTCGGCGGCGTACGCCGCCGCGGAGGTCACCAGGTCCCGGGCGGGGCCGCTCATCAGACGCGCGATGTCCGCCTGCCGGGGCACGGGCTGCTGCCCCGGCTCGCCGCTCCCGGACGTCGCGCCCGCGCCGAAGAAGCGCGCGAGGAATTCACCGAACGGGTCCGGGCCGTAACCCTCCGGACCCACGAATCCATTGCTCATGTGTGTCCGTTCCGCTGTCACGGCGGTACCGCGACATGCTGCCTTGTCGGGTTCCCTGTGGTGCCCTCGGGCCTCCCGTCCTGGCGGGTGCCCGGCAGACGGGACGCCACACGTCACACGCCACTCCTCTGCTTCAGGATCGGGTCCAACAGGCCCGTCCGCACCCGGGCGGGCCACGCCCGGGTCCCCGCATCCGGTGCAATACGCCCCGCTTGCCGTTATCCGCGGCGCGCGCCGGGAATCCGTCACAGATGCCACGAAACCGGCCGGCGGCCGCCGCGACCCGCCCCTCGCCCGGCTGCGTGCGGGGATGAGCGACCCCGAAGCTAGCGGGCAGGGCTACGACGCCACCCCGTACCTGCCCTCGCGCGGCGGGCTGCCGGCGCACCGGCGGGCCGCGGCAAACTGCCGGGGCTGTCCGCTGTTCCGCGAGGCGACGCAGACGGTGTTCGGGTCGGGGAGTACCTCGGCGCGGACGATGTTCGTCGGGGAGCAGCCCGGCGATCAGGAGGACCGCCGCGGCGAGCCCTTCGTGGGACCGGCCGGACGGCTGCTGCGCCGGGCGATGGACGAGGCCGGGCTCGATGAGCGGCAGGCGTACTTCACCAACGCGGTCAAGCACTTCAAGTTCACCGCGGCGGCCCGCGGCAAACGCCGGATCCACAAGGCGCCGAGCCTGCGCGAGATGACGGCCTGCCGCCCCTGGCTGCACGCCGAACTGAAGCTGGTCGGCCCGGAGGTGATCGTGGTGCTCGGCGCCACCGCGGCCAGGGCCCTCCTCGGCTCCTCGTTCCGGGTGACGAAGGAGCGCGGCACACCGATCGAGAGCGATCACGGGCTGGTGGTGGCGACCATCCACCCGTCGGCGGTGCTGCGCTCCGACGACCGCGCCGAGGCCCATGCCGGTCTGGTCTCCGACCTGCGGGTGGTGGCCGGGACCCTGGACTGACGGCAGCGGCCGCCGGACGCCCCCGGCGGACGCCGTCACACCTCCTGGTGGATGCGGGTCAGATCGGCGGTGAGCGCGTCGAGCCAGATGACCGAGTCGATCAGCAGAGCGGCGGTGAGCGCACCGGCCCCCCGCTCGGCGGCGTCGCGCGGAGCGGGCGGGACGACGGCCAGCAGGGCGCGGATGTCGAGCGAAGGGGGCGGGACGGGCCGGTGGTCCCGGCCCGCGGCGTCGGCGCACAGGTGCCGGGCGAGGGCCTGGTAGTCGGCCGCCGTGACACCGGCCGCCCGCCGCAGCCAGGCGGCCGTCTCGTCGTGGCCGATCCGCCCGGGGCGGCCGGGCAGCAGCCGCTCGCCGCGCCGCGCGTCCGCCCCGGCGACCAGCACCGCGGGCCAGTCCGGCTGCCGGGCGGTCGCCTCCCTCGGTTCGCTCTGGTACTGGGCCAGGCTCTCCTGCGCGAGGGCGAGCGCACGGTTGATCGCGACGATGCCGCCGGCGCCGGCCGGGCCGGCGGCACCCGTGGCCCCCGCCGGGGCCCGCGCGTGCTGCGCTCCGGCCGGTTCCACGACATGCGCCACGGTCCGCCCGATGGAGTCCGCGACGGCCGAGCACACGCCCGCCATGCTTCTGCTGACCTCCCGCCCCGCGCCCCGCGGCCAGGCCACCAGCCCGCAGACCAGCCCGATGACGCTGCCGGTCAGCACGTCCAGCACCCGGAGCGGGGCGAGCTGCCAGGTGACGGGGGAGACCTGCGCGAACAGCGTGGCGACGACCAGCGTGAAGCCGCCCTGTGCCCAGGCCAGGCCGCGCAGCGGCCCCGCGATGAAGGCCAGCAGCATCACCAGCGGCAGCACCACCGCGTACACCGCCGCCCGGTCGTGGACCATCGCGAGCAGACCGCCGGCCGCCGCGGCGCCGATCAGCGTGCCGATGAGCGCCTGCCGGACCGCGGAGCGGGTCTCCAGGGTGGTCGTACGGGTGAGCGTCAGCGTCGCGAGCAGCACCCAGAAGCCGTGCTGCAGATCGAGGACTCCGGCGACGGCACGGGCCGCGGCCAGCCCGAGCGCGAACCGGCAGGCGTTCTGGAAGATCACCGAACGCGGGGTGAGGTGGGTGGTCAGCCGCCGCCACCACAGCTCAGGGGCGGGTGCCCGCGCATAGGCGAAGGAGTGCCCGGCGGGGTTGCGGTCCACGCTGCGGTCGCCGAGCGCCAGCCGGGCCGCCAGTACGAGGACGACGGCGGCGTCGGCGGCCTGGACGACCAGGGACCGGCGGCGCAGATAGACCAGCCGGTCGTCGGGGGTCAGCCGCTCCAGCGTCTCCAGGGCCCGGTGGGTGCGGGCGGGTGCCAGCGCGCTGTGCAGGGGCGCGGCCGACGGACCCTCGCAGGGCCGCAGCCGCCTGCCCTGCTCCAGTGCCCGGGCCGTGGCGCGGGCGGCGGCGCTGATGCCCTGGAGCAGGGCGACCGTCTCCGGGTGGTAGGTGCGGTGCGCCCCGGCCGCGCTGTGCAGGGCCTCCAGCCGGGCCAGCAGGGTGCGGACCGACTCGGCGGCGTGCGCCATGGCCTTGTGGACGACGGTGGGGGAGGCGGGCCGGTCGGCCGGCGGCACCCGGTCCGGCCGCAGGGCGTCGAAGGCCGCGCGTGCCCGGTCGAGCGCCTCCCGCGGGGTGGCCCCGCCGTGGTGGTCCGCCAGGTCCGCGGCCGCCTTTGCGGCATCGGCCAGCAGCCGGCGGAAGGGCGGGGTGTCCGGCTCGGGCAGCAGGAAGCGCTGGGCCAGCGCGAGCAGTACGGCGCCCAGCAGGAAGCCGGACAGCCGCTGGCCCAGGGCGTCCGGGGCGTACGGCGGGAAGCACGGCAGGATGTACAGCAGCTGCATCCCGGGAGCCGCGCCGGCGATCCGCGGCCCGGTGGTGCCCGCGTACGCGACCAGGAACCCTATGACGAGCATGCCGAGGACGGCCGTCCAGGTGTGGACGGCGAGCAGGGTGCCCAGGGTGAGCAGCGCCAGGCCCGCGGGGATCGCGGTGAGGGTGGTCGCGGCCCGCTGCCGGCCGGAGCCCGGGATCCGCGAGAGCGCGCCGAGCGCGACCACGGTGAAGGCGGCATACACGGACATCACGGGCCGGTCGAGCCCGTAGAGACAGACGTAGAAGGCGACGCAGGACGCGGTCGTCACCCGGACCGCGTTGCCGACCACCGGCCGGTGCGCGCGCAGGAACCGGCCGCCGCGCTCCAGCACACCGGGCACACCGCCCGGCGCCGCCGCGCCCGGCCCACGCCGTGCGGAAGCTCCCTGCTGCGGCCTCACCCTTCCACTATTGGCCAGCCGCCCGGGGCCCGCACCTCGTCGTGGACCGCGGCGCCCGCCCCGGATGCCACCGGCGCCGACGAGGCCCATCACGCGGGCGCGGGAGGGGAGTTGACGCCGTCGCGCCCGCGGCCCGGCCCGGCGGCGGCCGTAGACTGCGGCACGTGACGGAGAAGAAGGCGGGTGCCGCGAACGCCGGCGATGCGGAGCGTCCGGCGCTGCCGGCGACCAGCTGGGCGGTGCTGGGGCTGCTCTCCTTCGGTGAGGAGCTGTCCGGCTACGACCTCAAGAAGTGGTCGGACGACTCGCTGTGCTTCTTCTACTGGAGCCCGTCCTTCAGTCAGATCTACGGCGAGCTCAAGCGCCTGGAGAAGACCGGTTATGCCAGCTCGCGGACGGTCGCCCAGGGGACCGGCAGCCGCGACAAGCGGGTCTATGTGATCACCGACGAGGGCCTGGCTGCGGTCCGTCACTGGGCGCGCGAGGCGCCGGTGGAACCCCCGGTCCTCAAGCACGGAGTGATGCTGCGGCTGTGGCTGGGCCATCTCCTGGAGGCCGAGCGGATGCGTGAAGTGCTCGGCCGGCACCGGGAGTACGCGGAGGCGATGCGGCGGCGCGCCGAGGTGGACGTCGAGAACACCTGCGCCGAGGACGCCTGGGCCTACCCCTCGCTCGTCCTGAAGTGGTCCGAACGGTTCTACGCCGCCGAGCGGGATCTGGCCGATGCGATGCTGGCCGACCTGCGAGAGCTGGACGCCCGGAGCCGGTAGCGCCCGAGGCACTGAACCGGCCGTCGGCAAGCGGCTCCTGACGGTCAGTCAGTACGTGCGCCGGTGGTGGTCCGCTCAGTCCGCCAACACCCGCGCCCGGCACTCCGCCGGCGTACCCCAGGCGTCCCGCAGCGGGCGGGCCTTGCGGATCCACAGGGAGAGGTCCAGCTCCTCCGTGTACCCGACGGCGCCGTGCAGTTGGAGCGCGGTACGGGCCGCGGCGTAGCCGGCCTCGCCCGCGGCGACCTTGGCCGCCGCCACCTCCCGGCCCGCCGACGGGGCGCCCGCCGCCACCGCCAGCGCCGCCGCGTACACCAGCGGCCGCGCGAACTCCAGCCCGATGAGGGCGTCCGCCAGCCGGTGCTTGACCGCCTGGAACGAGCCGATGGCCACCTCGAACTGGGTGCGCTGCCGGACGTAGGCGACCGTCTTTGCCAGCAGTGTGCGGCCGAGGCCGAGCGACTGCGCCGCGGTGGCCAGCCGCGCGAGGCCGGCGGCGTGCGCGGCGGCCGCGGTCACCTCCGGTCCCCGCGCGAGGACGGTGCCGCCGCGCGGCCGGGCCGCCCGCCGGGCCGGGTCGAGCGAGGGCTGCACGGGCCCGTGGTCGTCCGTCCGGCGGACGGTGTCGCCCCGGACGACCAGGACGGCGTCGGCGGCATCCGCGTCCAGCGCGTACGGCGTTCCCGCGCACAGGCTGACGACGGCGTCGCCGGCGGCGATCCGCGGCAGCCACTCCCCGGCCGCGGCGCGCTCGCCCAGCCGGTCCCACAGCACGGCCGCCGCCACCGTCTCCACCAGCGGGCCCGGCACCGCGTGCCGCCCCAACTCCTCGAAGGCGACGGCCAGTTCGACCGGCAGCGGCCCCGTCCCGCCGTGCCGCTCCGGAACGGCGAGCCCGAACACCCCCGCCGCCGCGATCCGTGCCCAGAGGCCACGGCCCGGCGCGGCGTCCCCGCACGCCCAGGCCCGCACCACCGCGGGGGTGTCGGCGGCCCCCAGCATGCCGTCCAGCGCACGGGCGAACTCCCGCTGCTCCTTGGTCAGGAGAAAGCGCATCACCGGCGTCCCTTCGGCAGACCGAGCAGCCGCTCGGCGATGATGTCCCGCTGGATCTCGTTGGTGCCGGCGTAGACCGGCCCGGCGAGCGCGAAGGTGTAGCCGTCGGCCCAGCTCCCGTGCGCGGGTGCCTCCTCGGCGTCGTCGGCGAGCATGCCGTACGGGCCGAGCAGGTCCAGCGCGGTCTCGTGCAGGGCGATGTCCAGCTCGGACCAGAAGACCTTGTTCAGACTCGACTCCGCGCCCGGCGACCCGCCTTCCGCGAGCCGGGAGGCGTGGGCGTAGGCGAAGAGCTGGTACGCGCGGGCGCCGATCAGCGCATCGGCCACCCGGTCGGCGAGGGGCCCGGCCGCGTCCGGGGTGTCGCGCCAGAGCGCGGCCAGCCGCCGGGCGGCCGCGGTGAAGCGGCCCGGACTGCGCAGCGTCAGCCCGCGCTCGTTGCCCGCGGTGCTCATCGCCACCCGCCAGCCCTGCCCCGGCTCGCCGATCACGTCCGCGTCGGGCACGAACACCTCGTCCAGGAAGAGCTCGGCGAAGGCGGGCTTGCCGTCGAGCCGGCCGATGGGACGCACCGTCACGCCCGGTGCGTCCAGCGGGAACATCAGATACGTCAGGCCCTGGTGCGGCCGGGCGGTGTCCGGGTCGCTGCGGAACAGACCGAAGGCGCGGTCGGCGAAGGCGGCCCGGGAGGACCAGGTCTTCTGTCCGCTCAGCAGCCAGCCGCCCGCGGTCCGCACCGCCGTCGAGCGCAGCGACGCCAGATCCGAGCCCGCCTCCGGCTCGGACCAGGCCTGCGCCCAGACCACCTCGCCGCTGGCCATGGGGCGAAGGATCCGGGCGAGTTGCTCAGCGGTGCCGTGCTCGAAGAGGGTGGGGGCCAGGAGGCTGATGCCGTTCTGGCCGACCCGGCCGGGGGCGCCCGCGGCGTAGTACTCCTCCTCGAAGATCAGCCACTGCAGGATCGAGGCGCCCCGGCCGCCGTACTCCTCGGGCCAGGAGACCACCGACCAGCGGTCCGCGAAGAGGCGGCGCTCCCACTCCCGGTGGGCGGCGAAGCCCTCCGCGGTCTCCAGCGAGGGCAGCGGGGCGGCGGGCACATGGTCCGCGAGCCAGGAGCGGGCCTCGGCCCGGAAGGCGTCCTCGGCGGCGGTGAAGGCCAGGTCCATCAGGAACCTGCCCCGCGGGAGGGCTGCTGCCGGTCCCCGGTGTGCCGCCGCATCGCATGGATGTCCATACCGCCCAGCGGGTCCGCGGCCGTCTCGGCGTTGTGCGCGTGCGCGAGATGGTGCAGGCCGAAGACCGAGTCCAGGCCGCCGTGCAGCCCCTGGAGATCCTCTGCCTGGTTGACGGCGCGCTTGGTCAGCGCCAGTCCCAGCCGCGGCATCTGGGCGATGCGCAGCGCCAACTCCGTTGTCCGGTCGGCCAGTTCGTCGCGCGGTACGACGCGGTTGACCATGCCCACCTCGTACGCCCGTTGTGCGCTCATCCGGTCCCCGGTGTAGAGGAACTCCTTGGCGATCCGCGGTGGCATCACCCACGGGTGCGCGAAGTACTCGACGCCGGGGATCCCCATGCGGACGACCGGATCGGCGAAGAAGGCGTCGTCGGCGGCCACGATCAGATCGCAGACCCAGGCGAGCATCAACCCGCCCGCCACGCAGGCTCCTTGGACGGCGGCGAGCACCGGCTTGGGTAGCTCCCGCCAGCGGCGGCACATGCCGAGGTAGACCTCGGACTCGCGGGCGAAGCGGCTCTCCGCGCCCGCCTTGTCCGAGTGGTCCCACCACAGCCCCGCCGTGCGATCGAAGGGGAGGTGCGCATCGCGCCCGGGGCTGCCGATGTCATGGCCCGCGGAGAAGTGCCGGCCCGCGCCGGCGAGCACGACGACCTTGACCTCGTCGTCGTCCGCGGCGCGGTAGAAGGCGCGGTCGAGGGCGTAGGTCATCGCGGAATTCTGGGCGTTGCGGTAGTCCGGGCGGTTCATGGTGACGGTCGCGACCGGGCCCTGGCGCGCGTAGCGCACGGGCTCGTCGTCGTGGGCAGCGGGCATCCGCCCCTCCTTCCCTAACAAGTGTTTGGTAGGTTAACGTACGGCCAGGAGCAGCGTCGAGGCCCGAGGAGGCCCGCGGATGACCACGCCCCGCTATGTGCCCGGCCACGATCTGCTCGCCGGCCGCACCGCCGTGATCACCGCGGCCGCCGGCGCCGGCATCGGCGGCGCCACCGCCCGGCGCTTCCTGGAGGAGGGCGCCCGGATCGTCGTCGGCGACGCCCATGCGCGGCGGCTGAAGGAGGCCGCCGAGGCGCTCACCGCGGAGTTCGGCGCGGACAAGGTCGCCGCGCTGCCCTGCGACGTCACCGACGAGGAACAGGTGGGCGCTCTGCTGGAGCTGGCCGAGCAGCGCCACGGCCACCTCGACATCGTGGTCAACAACGCCGGGCTCGGCGGCACCGCCGACCTCGCCGAGATGACCGACGAGCAGTGGAGCCAGGTCCTCGACGTGACCTTGACCGGCACCTTCCGCTGCACCCGGGCCGCACTGCGCCGGATGCGCGGCGCCGGCCGCGGCGGCGTGATCGTCAACAACGCCTCCGTCGTCGGCTGGCGCGCCCAGCGCGGCCAGGCCCACTACGCCGCCGCCAAGGCCGGGGTGATGGCGCTGACCCGCTGCGCCGCCGTGGAAGCCGCCGAGTACGGCGTACGGATCAACGCGGTCTCCCCCAGCCTCGCCATGCATCCGCACCTGGTGAAGGTGACCACGCCCGAGCTGCTCGCGGAGCTCACCGAGCGGGAGGCGTTCAAGCGCCACGCCGAACCCTGGGAGGTCGCCAACGTCATCGTCTTCCTGGCCGGCGACTACGCCTCGTACATGACCGGCGAGACCGTCTCCGTCAGCTCCCAGCATGCCTGAGGCCCGCCGCCGTGAACTCCTCGCCGCCGCCGCGGAGGTGTTCGCCGTCCAGGGCTACAGCGCGACCACGGTCCGGCAGATCGCGGACGCGGTCGGGATGCTCGCGGGCAGCCTCTACTACCACTTCGATTCCAAGGAATCGATGCTGGACGAGATCCTCTCCACCTTCCTGGACGAGCTGTGGGACGGCTACGACGCGGTGCTCGGCGCCCGGCTCGGCCCGCGCGAAACCCTGGAGGCCCTGGTCACCGAGTCCTTCCGGGAGATCGACCGGCACCGCGCGGCCGTCGCCATCTACCAGAAGGAGGCCCGCCACCTCGCCGCCCAGCAGCCGCGCTTCGGCTACCTCGCCGCCGCGCAGCGCAAGTTCGAGCAGGCCTGGCTGGGCACGCTGGAGCGCGGAGTGGCCGCCGGCGTCTTCCGCGCCGACCTCGACATCCGGCTGACGTACCGGTTCGTCCGCGACACCGTCTGGGTCGCCGCGTCCTGGTACCGGCCGGGCGCACGGCACGGCCCCGAGGAGATCGCCCGCCAGTACCTGTCGACGGTGCTCGACGGCATCGCCTTGCGGAAGCGGCCGGCCGGTCCGCAGAATCTGACCTAGGAGACCAGCATGTCCGAGGCCTACATCATCGACGCGGTCCGCACCCCGGTCGGCAAGAAGGGCGGCGGTCTGTCCGGCGTCCACCCCGCCGACCTGGGCGCCCATGTGCTGACCGCGCTGATGGCCCGCACCGGCGCCGACCCGGCCGCCGTCGAGGACGTCGTCTTCGGCTGTCTGGACGCGGTGGGCCCGCAGGCCGGGGACATCGCCCGTACCTGCTGGCTGGCCGCCGGGCTGCCCGAGGAGGTCCCCGGTGTCACCGTCGACCGCCAGTGCGGCTCCTCCCAGCAGGCCGTCCACTTCGCTGCCCAGGGCGTGCTCTCCGGCACGCAGGACCTGGTCGTCGCGGGCGGCGTACAGAACATGTCGCAGATCCCGATCGCCTTCGCCAGCCGTCAGGCCGCCGAACCGCTGGGCCTGGCCGAGGGCCCGTTCGCCGGCTCCGAAGGCTGGCGGGCCCGCTACGGCGAGCAGCCCGTCAACCAGTTCCACGGCGCCGAACTGATCGCCACCAAGTGGCACCTCACGCGCGGGGACATGGAGGAGTTCGCGCTCCGCTCCCACCGGCGGGCCGTCCGCGCCATCGACGAGGGCCGCTTCGACCGCGAGACCGTCCCCTACGGCGACGTCACCGTCGACGAGGGACCGCGCCGCGGCACCTCGCTGGAGAAGATGGCCGCGCTGGCACCCGTCGTCGAGGGCGGCCGGCTGACCGCGGCGGTCTCCTCGCAGGTCTCCGACGGCGCGGCCGCCATGCTGCTGGCCTCCGAGCGCGCGGTGGCCGAGCACGGCCTCACCCCGCGGGCCCGCATCCACCATCTGTCGGTACGCGGCGAGGACCCCATCCGGATGCTGACCGCGCCCATCCCCGCGACGGCGTACGCGCTGAAGAAGGCGGGCATGACGATCGACGACATCGACCTGGTCGAGATCAACGAGGCGTTCGCGCCCGTGGTGCTGGCCTGGCTCCGGGAGACCGGCGCCGACCCGGAGCGGGTCAACGTCAACGGCGGCGCCATCGCCCTGGGCCACCCGCTCGGGGCGACGGGCGTCCGGCTGATGACGACGCTGCTGCACGAACTGGAGCGCACCGGCGGCCGGTTCGGGCTGCAGACCATGTGCGAGGGCGGCGGGCAGGCCAACGTCACCATCATCGAACGGATCTGATGGGCCATCAGTATCAGCATCGGCATCAGCGTCAGTCGGCGTCGGGCCGGGGCAGCGCGGTGAGCGTGCCGTGCGCCTCGGTCATGATCCGCTCGACGAGCTCCGCGCAGGACGGCAGATCCTCGATCAGCCCGGCGACCTGCCCGGCGGCCATCACCCCGAGGTCCGTGCGGCCCTCCACCATCGACGCCCGCAGCAGCATCGGGGTGTTGGCCGCGAGCAGGACCTGGCTCCAGGACAGCTCCTTGCCGTGCTTCATCGCCCGGCCGTCCCGGACCATCCGGGCCCAGCTCAGCCCGGACAGCTTCCTGAACGACGCGGCATGGCGCACCGCCCTCAGCAGCGCGGCGGCCCGCCCGGACCGCTCCAGCGCCTCGACCAGTTCGCTGCGCAGCATCCGGTGCGGCAGACCGTCCACCTTCGTGGTGACGGTGATGTCCTTGACGGCCGCGGCCAGGTAGCGGGCCTGTACGGCCGGCGGCACGGTGCTGTCGGAGGTCAGCAGGAAGCGGGTGCCCATGGCGACGCCGGCCGCGCCGTAGGAGAGCGCCGCGACCAGGCCCCGGCCGTCGAAGAACCCGCCCGCGGCGATCACCGGGATGCCGACCGCGTCCACGACCTGGGGGAGCAGCACGCTCGTGGCGACGCTCCCGGTGTGCCCGCCGCCCTCACCGCCCTGCACGACGACCGCGTCCGCGCCCCAGGCGGCCACCTTCTCGGCGTGCCGGCGGGCCCCGACGGACGGGATGACCAGCACACCCGCGTCCTTGAGCCGGGCGATCAGTTCACGGGACGGGGCCAGGGCGAACGAGGCGACCCGTACGCCCTCCGCCACGATGACCCCCACCCGCTCGCCCGCATCGCCCGCGTCCGCCCGCAGATTGACGCCGAACGGCGCATCCGTACGGGACCTGACCTCGCGGACCGCCGAGCGCAGCTGCCCGACGGTCATGGTGGCCGAGGCGAGGATGCCCAGCGCCCCCGCGTTCGCGGCGGCCGACACCAGCCGGGGCCCGGCCACCCACCCCATGCCGGTCTGTACGAGGGGATACCGCACCCCGACGAGCTCGGTCAGCCGGGTCTCGATGCGGGGGGCCGTCATACCGCCGGCACCTCGCCGTCGCGCAGGCCCTCGGGGTCGATGACCTCCCGGATCAGCCGCAGCTCGGTGGCCGAGGGCTCCCGGGTGCGGGGCACCTCGTCGGCCACCACGAGCGGGAATCCGGTGGCCGCCCGGACCTCCTCGACCGTGACACCCGGATGCACGGAGGCGAGCCGCATCGCGCGGTCGGCCGTCGCGAAGTCGAAGACCCCGAGGTGGGAGACGACGCGCGCGATGTGGTGGTAGCGGGTCGCGGACGGCCCGGCGGCGGCCGCGCTGTCATAGCCGACTCCGCTGATCATGTCGACCCGCTCCACGAAGACCCGCGGGGAGTGCTTGGGCACCCAGTAACTGACCGGATTGTTCAGGGTGTTGACGGGCGCTCCGCGTACGCCCAGGAGCTGGCGGTCCGGCCGCTGCCAGTCGCCGATGCAGGAGATGTTCTGGTTGCCGAAGCGGTCGAGCTGGGCGGCGCCCATCATGACGTGTCGCTTGCCGCCGGTGACCATGGCCAGGTGCTGCCGGTAGGGCAGCCAGCCCTCGGTCTCCCCGTCGAGATCCACCAGCCGCGCCTCGCCGTCGGTGAGCAGGAGGTCGGGCGAGAAGGTGCGCTTGGCGAGCCGGGCGCCGACGGACGGGATCACGCCCATCGGGCTGGCGAGCACCTCGCCGGCGTCGCGCCAGACCTCGGCGCAGGCGAGCACGCAGTACTCGGCGCGGGTCGGCGCGGAGGCCGCCCTGGAGGCCGTCGTGGGGGTCGTCCTCACTGCTGCTCCTCGTGCCAGGTCTGGACCGCGGACTGGTAGGTCTTCTCGTCCCCGTGCAGGAACCGCTCGGCGAACCGCGGCCACGGCGTGGTCGCGTACAGCCGCTGGAAGGGCTCGTCGCGGCCGTAGTCGGGGACACAGGAGGTGAAGTGCGCGCCGTTCGGCGTCTCGACGACTCCGGTGACCGAGTGCCGTTTGACGAGCAGGGTCTGCGGGACGGCCGTCGCGAACCCGTCCACCAGCCGCTCGCACGAGACATACGCCCGGTCCGCGGCCGCGCAGAACAGGTCGTCGAAGTACGGGTCGGGGCCCAGGTACTGGCCGTTGCCGAGCCGGTCGGCGCGGTTGACGTGGACCAGCGCCGCGTCCAGCCGCAGCGCGGGCATGGCGACCAGCGTCTCCGCATCCTCGTACGGCGAGGTCACGGTCCGCAGGCCGGGGTTGACGCGCATCACGTCCGAGCCGAGGCCGGCCCGTACGGGGAGGAACGGCAGCCGGTTGGCGGCGGCCCGCAGCCCCCACATGAACATCGCCTCGTCGACCTCCACCAGCTCGAACGCGCCGCGCTGGCGGGCCGCGCGGAAGTGCGGTTCGAGCGGGACGGAATCCAGGGTCGCGAACGCGGCGACCAGCTTGCGGATCCGGCCCGCCGCGGCGAGCAGGCCCACATCGGGCCCGCCGTACGAGACGACGGTGAGATCGGTGATCTCGGAGCGGAGCAGCGCCCGCACCAGCGCCATCGGTTTGCGGCGCGAACCCCAGCCGCCGATGCCGAGGGTCATCCCGCTGCCGAGCTGGGCGACGACCTCGTCGGGTGTCATGGTCTTGTCGGTCATGGCCGGCCGGCCCCCTGTCGGTTCCCGGTGCCGAATGTGCCGCGGACCCGGTCGGCGACTCCGCTGAGGTTCGCCTCGAAGGTGAACCCCTGCTCGAAGCGGTAGCTGCGGCGTACGTCGACGGGGTCGATGCCGTTGATGGCGGCCTTGGCGAGCCGCAGCAGCACGCCGTCCTTCCGGGCGATCTCGCACGCCAGCTCCACCGCGGCGGCGTGGAGCCGATCCCCCGGTACGACCTTCCAGACCGAGCCGTGCGCCCGCAGTTCGGCGGCGGTGGCGGTGCGTGCGGTGTAGTAGAGCGCGCGCATCAGGTGCTGGGGGACCAGCCGGGCGAGGTGGGTGGCCGCACCGAGCGCGCCGCGGTCCAGCTCCGGCAGGCCGAAGGTCGCGTCGTCGCTCGCCACGATCGCATCGGCGTTCCCGACGAGGCCGATACCGCCGCCCAGACAGAACCCGTGCACCGCCGCGACGACCGGCACCTCGCAGTCGTAGACCGCCGAGAAGGCCTCGGCGCAGCCGCGGTTGGCGCCGATCAGCGCGCCGTGGCCGCCGTCGGCGGTGTCCCGCTGCAGCTCCTTGATGTCGACGCCCGCGTTGAAGCCGCGCCCCTCGGCGGCGAGCACCACACAGCGGATGCCGGGGTCCCGGCCGGCCGCGCGCACGGCGTCGGCGAGGGCGTACCAGCCCTGCACGGGAAGGGCGTTGACCGGTGGGAAGTCCACGGTGACGACCGCGACGCCCGGTTCGGGCCGGGAGGTGGAGACACCCATGAGCGGATCAGCTACCTTTCCACCAAGCGTTTGTTAGGTAGCGAAGTTAGCAGCGGATCGCGCGCTGCGGGAGGGGTGCCGGTTGAGCCTGACTCTCGATCTGTCCGGGCGGGTGGCCGTCGTCACGGGCGGCACCCGGGGCGTCGGCGCGGGGATCGCGCGGGCGTTCCTGCGGGCCGGGGCCGAGGTCGTGGTCTGCGCCCGGCGGCCCCCGGACACCCCCGTCACCGCGGCCGGCCGCACCGCCCACTACCGCCCGCTCGACCTGCGCGACCCGCCCGCCGTGCGGGAGTTCCTCCGCCATGTCGCGGCCGCGCACGGCCGCCTCGACTGCCTGGTCAACAACGCCGGCGGCACGCCGTACCGCCTGCTCGGCGCGGCCGACCCCGAACGGCACGCGCGGGTCCTGGAACTCAACCTCACCGCCCCGCTGACCGCCTCCCTCGCCGCGTACGAGGTGATGCGGGGACAGCCCGCCGGCGGCTCGATCATCATGATCGGAAGCGTCAGCGGCACCCGCCCCTCGCCCGGCACCGCCGCCTACGGCGCGGCCAAGGCGGGCCTGGAGAGCCTCGCCCGCACCATGGCCGTCGAATGGGCCCCGCTGGTCCGGGTCAACACCCTCGTCCTCGGGATGGTGCGCACCGAACTCTCCGCCCTGCACTACGGCGACGAGGCGGGCGTCGCGGCCGTCGGCGCCACCGTGCCGCTCGGCCGGCTCGCCGAGCCCGACGAGATCGGTGACGCCGGGGTCTTCCTCGCCTCCGACCGGGCCGCGTATCTCACCGGCGCGAGCCTGCTCGTCCACGGCGGCGGGGAGCGCCCCGCCTTCCTCGACGCCGCCACCGTCAATCAGCCCGCGAAACCGCCCGCCCCCGAGGAGAGCTGACATGACCGGAATCTGCGCCGGACGCGTCGCCGCCGTCACCGGCGCCGGCCGCGGCCTCGGCCGCGCCCACGCCCTCGCCCTCGCTGCCGAAGGGGCCGCCGTCGTCGTCAACGACCTGGGCGTGTCCCAGGACGGCGCCGGCGGCTCGTCCGGACCGGCCCAGCAGGTCGTCGACGAGATCCACGCCCACGGCGGCCGGGCCGTCGCGCACACCGGCGACATCACCACCGCCGACGGCGCCGCCTCGCTCGTCGCCACCGCCCTCGACGCCTTCGGCCGCCTCGACGCCCTCGTCAACAACGCCGGGTTCCTGCGCGACCGGATGCTGGTCAACCTCGACGAGGACGACTGGGACGCCGTCATCCGCGTCCACCTCAAGGGCCACTTCCTGCCGCTGAAGCACGCCGCCGCCCACTGGCGCGCCGAGGCCAAGGCCGGCCGTACGCCCAACGCCCGGATCATCAACACGAGTTCGGGCGCCGGACTGCTCGGCAGCGTCGGCCAGGGCAACTACTCCGCGGCCAAGGCGGGCATCGTCGGCCTCACCCTCGTCGCCGCCGCCGAGCTGGGCCACTACGGCGTACAGAGCAACGCCCTCGCCCCCGCCGCCCGCACCCGCATGACCGAGCGGACCTTCGCCGGGGCGATGGCGGCGCCCGCCGAGGGGGAGTTCGACGCGATGGCCCCCGAGAACGTCTCCCCCCTGGTGGTGTGGCTCGCCTCCACCGCCAGCGACGGCGTCACCGGCCGCGTCTTCGAAGCCGAAGCGGGCCGGATCACCGTCATGGAGGGCTGGCGCCGCGGCCCCACCGCTGACAAGGGCGGCCGCTGGACCCCGGCGGAGGCGGGCGAGACGGCCCGCAAGCTGCTGGCGGAGACGGGGGACCCGCTTCCGGTGTACGGGGCGCGGTGACGCATGAGCGGAGGCGACGGACGCCGGCTCGTCGCCGTCCGGTACGCCGGACCGCCGCCTCCTCGGTACGCCGCCTCACCGCCGCCCGGTACTCAGCCCCGCGAGAGTGGCAGCCCGGGTGAGCAGACCGACGAGCATGTCGTCGGTGAGCCGGCCGGTGAACGTGTTGCGCTGGCTGGGGTGGTAGCTCCCCAGGACGTGCAGCTCCCGGCGTCCGCCGGTGGCGGGCAGGGACAGTTCCACGCCATGGCCGAAGGCGGGGCGGGGCCGGGGGAGTGCCCACCCCGCCTCGCCCAGTACGGGCAGCAGCGCCTGCCAGGCGAAGGCGCCCAGCGCCACGATCGTGCGCAGTTCCGGGGCGAGCAGTTCCAACTCCGCCGCCAGCCACGGCCGGCAGGTGGCCCGCTCGGCCGGTGTCGGCTTGTTCGCGGGCGGAGCGCAGTGGACCGGCGCGGTGACCCGGACTCCGTACAGCTCCAGCCCGTCCCCGCGATGCGTCGCGGTCGGCTGGGAGGCGAGACCCACCGCATGGAGCGCGGCGAACAGGAAGTCGCCTGAGGCGTCCCCGGTGAACATCCGGCCGGTCCGGTTGCCGCCGTGGGCGGCGGGCGCCAGCCCGACGACGGCCAGCGCCGCGTCCGCCGGACCGAACCCGGGGACCGGCCGCGCCCAGTACTCCCAGTCCCGGAACGCCGCCCGCGGGCTCGCCCCGACCTGCTCCCGCCACGCCACCAGCCGAGGACAGGCCCGGCACCGCACCAGGCGGTCCGTCAGCTCCGCCAGTCCCCGGCAGCGCGCCGCGTGGTGGGCCGGATAGGCGCCGTCGTCGAAGCCCGGCGACTGCGCCGTCCCCGTCTCGTCCATCCGCCCACGGTAGACGAGCACCGCGCCGCCGCTCAGGTGGCGGCGGCGTCCGCGCGGCGGCGGAGCAACGGCGCCAGCAGGAGCTGGCCCGCCGCCGCGACCAGGCACAGCGTGGCGCAGGCCAGCCAGAGCGTGGTGGGGCCGAGGACCAGGAGGCGGGTGCCGACGATAGGTGCGATCAGGAAGCCGGTGCCCCAGGCCATACCGATCAGGCCGTTGTAGCGGCCGCGGAGGTGGGCGGGCGCGAGGTCGGCGACGACGGCCGCGGTGACGGCGAAGACCAGGATCTCGCCGACGGTGGAGACCGCGACGGCCAGTGCGTAGACGGCGGTCGCCGAGGCGGCGGCCGCCACCGCGTTGCCGCAGGCCGCGATCGTGAAGCCGGTGGCGAGCACCCGGCTCTTGTCGAAGGCCGCCAGCCGGTGGCCGATCAGCGGCTGCACCGCGATGACGACGATGCCGTTGACGCCCATGACGATGCCGTAGGCGCTGCTCGAAGCCGCTACGCCCTGCATCGCCAACGGGAGGGTCGCGAAGGCCTGTTGGAAGACGATCGCGTAGACGACGATGATGCCGGCGAAGGCCGCCATCGTGCGGTCGCCGAGGACGGTGCGGTAGCTGCCCGCCGTGCGTTCCCGGGCGGCCGGGCGGGTTTCGGGGATGGCGGTCCAGACCAGCAGGCCGAAGAAGGCGCAGGCCCCCGCGTCCAGCCAGAACAGCAGCCGGTAGCCGTGCGAGGCGAGGTAGCCGCCCAGCACCATGGCGAGCGAGAAGCCGAGGTTGACGGCCCACAGGAGGAGGCCGAAGGCGCGGGTGCGGTCGGCGGCGGGCACCGCGTCGGCGATCAGGGCCTGGGCCGCCGGACGGAAGAGGTCGATGGTGATGCCCAGGACGAAGCAGCAGACGACCAGGACCGTGAGGTTCGGGGCGTGGCCGAGCGTGAGCAGGGTCGCGCCGTTGGCCAGCATTCCGCCGGTCAGCGCCACCCGGCGGCCGAAGCGGTCGGCGAGGAACCCGCCGAGCGGCTGGGAGATGACCGACCCGACGCCGACGACGCCGAGGACGATCCCGGTGGCCGCGACGGAGACGCCTCGGGCCCCGGTCAGATACAGGCTCAGGAACGGGTTGACCATCGACCCCAGGCGGTTGACCAGCGACCCGCCCCACAGCACCCAGAACGCACCGGGCAGGCCGCCCGCCCGCACCCGTATGTACCCGCGCAGCCGGCCCAGCCGGAGCCCGCCGGTCGCCGGGCCGGACACGTCGATTCTGCTCACGTGCTCTCCTCCGCTCTCTCTCCTGCGGGGCGTACGGACAGGGCGTGCGCCAGGGCCGCGCGGTCGACCTTGCCGTTCGCGGTCGTGGGCAGCGCGTCCAGCAGCCGGATCTCCTGCGGAACCATGTACGGGGGCAGCGTCTGCGCACAGAACTCGCCCAGCTCCGCGGTGGCCACGGCGGGGTGATCCGCCGTCAGGACGACGAAGGCGGCCAGCCGCCGCCCTGCGCCCTCGGGCCCGGGCAGGGCCATCGCGGTCGCCGCCGTGACGCCGGGGAACTCCGTCAACCGGCGCTCCACCTCGCCCAGTTCGACGCGGTTGCCGTTGATCTGCACCTGGGAGTCGGTCCGGCCGCAGAAGTAGAACTCGCCGTCCGTGCCCTTGACGGCCAGGTCGCCGGTGCGCAGGACCACCTGACCGGACTGCGGGCACAGCGGGTCGGGAACCAGCGCCGAGCGGGTCGCCCGCGGGTCGTCCCAGTAGCCGGAGAAGAGCGCGGGGCTGCGCAGATGGATCTCGCCGGGCACGCCGGGCTCGTCCACGACCTCGCCGCGCTCGCCGACGAGGAGCATCTCCGCGCCGGGGTGGGCGACCCCGATGGACAGCCGCCGCACGCTCCCGGGGAGGGGGCTCGGCACCTCCTCGAAGGAGCAGGCCATCGACTCGGTGGCGCCGTAGCAGTTGATGATGCGCGCCTGGGGCAGCAGCTGCTGGAGCCGGCGCAGTTCGGGCAGCGGGAACTCCTCGCCGCAGAACAGGACGGAGCGCAGCCGGTCGAGGGCGGCCAGCCGCTCGGGCTCATGGCGCAGGATCTGCCGCCAGATCGACGGTACGCCGTTGACCTGGGTGGCACCGGTCTCGCGCAGCACCCGCAGCAGATGCCGGGGCCAGCGCACCAGGCTCTGCGGTACCGGCACCACACTGGCGCCGCTGCCCAGCGCCAGACCGATGTTGAGCAGCGAGAAGTCGAACTGCAGGGGCGACGTACTGGCGATGCGGTCCTGTGGTGTGGCGATGCGCTGCGTCAGCATGCCCCGGTAGAACGCGACCACCGCCCGGTGACTCATCACCACGCCCTTGGGGCGGCCCGTGGTGCCGGAGGTGAAGATGATGTACGCGGGGTCGGTGACACAGGGCATCCGGCGGCGCGGACGGGGCTGTTCGGGAGCGCGCTCCACGGTCAGCCCGGTGGGGCCGAAGCGGGCGGTTCCGACGGCCCGGGGGAGGGCCGCGCGGGTGCCGTCCGGGGCCTGGAGGTGGAGGGCGGGCCGGGCGGTGTCGATGACGGACCGCAGCCGCTGCTGCGGCGTCTCCGGGCTCACCGGGATGAAGGCGAGGCCCGCCCGGGAGACGGCGAGCAACATCGCGAGCGAGCGGGCGTCGGCGTCGGACTCCAGGATGACCCGGGCGCCGGTCTCGATGCCGAGGGTGTGCAGGTCGGCGGTGTAGCGGTCCACCAGGGCGCCGAGTTGGGCGTAGGTGGTGACGGTGGTCGGGCCGGGCTGTGCGGACTCGATGACGGCGGGGGCGTCCGGGGTGTGCCGACCGGCGGCGAGCAGGAAGTCATGGAGGAATTCCCCGGCGGAGCCGGCCGGTGCCGGCGGCTGCTGACTCACGTGGCGGTGACCCCTTGTCTTGACGCACGTGTGGCGCACATGGCGAAGCGCACATGGCGAAGCCCCTTGTGGCGCCCCGGGGGCCCATCAGGCTTTCGCTGTGCGGAAGTTGGATTCCGTAGAACGGTGGTCAGGCTCTCATGTCCGCGACGGGTGCGGCGTGTGAGGTGGGTCACGTTTGGGGGTATTCGAGGGCGGTTCGACCTGGACAGGCTTCAGCAGAATGTGGCAGCGTCGGCTCTGCATGGAATTCATCTTTCGCATGATGGAAGTGTGTTGATGGGGGATCGTATGTCCGAGGCAGGACCGCTTTCGCTGGGCCAGCTCTCGGTATGGCACGACATCCGGGGGCTCCCGGCGCGACGGTGGCACGAGCCGAACAACGCGGCGGCCTGGCCACTTCCCCAGGGCGTCGGAACCGACCAGGTGCGCACGGCGATACGCGCGATCGCCACCCGGCACCCGTCACTGCGCACCCGCTACGACATCCAGGACGCCGCAGCACCACGGCAGTTGCCGCCCGACGCCGACTTCGACGACCACCTGCCGGTGACCGAGGGCGGGGACGCCGAGCCCGAGCGGCTCGCCGCCCGACTCGCCACCGAGGCCTTCCACCTCGCCCGCGAACACGCCTGGCGGACACGGCTGCTGACCCGCGACGGCACCCCCACCCACCTGCTGTTCGTCAAGCACCACATCGCCGCCGACGCCTGGGCGCAGGAACTGCTCCACCGGGAGTTCCGGCAGGCACTCACCGACCCCGAAGGGCTCGGCCCCACCCCGCCCGGCCCCGCCGACCTCGCCGCGGAGCAGTACGGCCCCGCCGGACTCCGCCGCCAGACGGCGGCACTCGACCACTGGACGCACCTGCTGGGCCACGCCCCCTCGGTCGCCCTGCCGCACACCGACGGCACGGCCGGCACCGCCGTCCAGTGCACCCTCCGCTCCGCACCCGCCCGCCCGGCCGCACACACCATCGCCGAACGCGCCCGGGTCTCCGTCTCCAGCGTCCTCCTGGCCGCCTACGCCCGCAGCGTGGCCCGCCGATGCGGCGCCGACACCCTGCTGGTGCAGCTGATGAGCGCCAACCGGTTCACCGGCCGCTGGAAGCACGTGGTGACCTCGATGAACCAGTGGGTACCGGCGCTGATCGAGCACGCCCGCAACGACGACCTGGTCACACTCGCCGACGCCGTGCACTGGACCGGCCTCGGCGCCTTCCGGCACGGAACGCACGACGTCACCGCCGTCGCCGCGCTGCGCGCCCGTATGCCCGCCGCCGCCGAACCGGCCTGCGCCTTCAACTACGTGGCCCTGCCGGACGAAGCGCCATCGGGCGCCCCGCAGCCGCGGCCCGCCGGCCCGCCCGCCCTCACCTGGGAGGAACCCTTCACCACCATCGGCCCGCGATGTTACGTCCGCGCCCTGGAGAGCGCGGACGCGCTCACGCTCCGGCTCACCGCCAAGGACCTCAGCCGTGCGCAGTGCGCCGAAGTGCTGTGGGACGTCCACGAGAGCCTGCTGACCGCCGCCGGGCGCCCCTGACGGGAAACCGCCCGCGCCGGATCGCCCCACGACCACGGGAGTTGCCGCGGCCAACCGCCGCCCGCCCCCGAAGAGCCCCCGCCGCCGGGCCGCGCCGCGCCCCCACCGGCCCCGCCCGGCCCCGTACGGCATCGCCTCGCGCCGCGCCCGCCACCGGCCGCCCCCTGCCGCCCGACCCTTCCCCGCGCTCGTTCCCGTCCCAGGAGGCCGCCCGTGCCCGAACACGTGATGATCGTCCATCGCTGGACCGACCGCTACGCCGACTACGCCGCCTACCTCGACCACACAGCCCACCGCGTCAGCTACCTCACCACCGAACGGGCCGCCCGCCACCTGCCCGCCGAACAGGCCGCCGGAGTACGGCTGGTGGACAGCACGGAGAACGCCAAGGCGGTACGCGAGGCGGTCGACGCGCTGGTCGAACGGCTCGGACCGCCGACCCGGATCGTCGCCCTCCAGGAGACGGACCTCGACCTGGCGGCCGATCTGCGCGGCGAGTTCGACCTGCCCGGCCAGCGCGCCGCGGACCTGCTGCCGCTGCGCGACAAACTGCTCATGGCACAGCGGCTCGCGGCATCCGGGGTCGCGGTGCCGGCGACCGCCGCGGCGCCCGGCCCCGAGGCCGTGGCCGCCTTCGCCGCCCGGCACGGCTGGCCGGTGCTGGTCAAACCCCGCCGCGGCACCGCCAGCGCGGGCATCACCCGCCTCGACTCGGCCGAGCGGCTCCGGACATACGCCTTCCCACGCGACACCGACCTGCTCGTCCAGGAGTGGCGGCCCGATCAGGTCCTGCACGTCGACGGTGTCTTCACCGGAGAGCGACTCGGCCCCTGGCGGGCATCGCGCTACCTCAACACCTGCCTGGAGTTCACCGCCGGCACCGCCCTCGGCTCCGTCGAGATCGACGACGGTGAACTCCTCGCCCGTATCGGGGAGATCACCACCGCCGCCGTCGGCGCGCTGTTCACCGGGCCCTCGGTCTTCCACCTGGAGCTCTTCCACAGTGACTGCGGCGCGCTGACCGTCCTGGAGATCGGCGCCCGGCCCGGCGGCGCCGAAGTGCCCTTCATCTGGCGCGAGGTACACGGCATCGACCTGATGGCCGCGGCCTTCGCCCACCAGGCGGGCACCCCGGACCCCACCGCCCGCTCCCTCGCCGGGCCCGCAGAGGTGGCGGGCTGGCTGCTGGTGCCGCCGTCCGTGCCGCCGCCCTGCCGGGTGCGCACGGCCGCGTCGCCCCCGGCGGACGGGCCGCACGACGGACCGTACGCACAAGTCCTCCCGGAACCCGGCGCGTTGCTGACCGGCGGCGGATACGAGCACTCCGGAGCAAGGTTCCGCTTCCGGGGCCGCAGCAGCGCGGAGGTCACCGCCGCCGTACGGCGCACGATGCGGGACGCGGCGCTGGAGTGCGAACCCGTGGACCCGCGGGCACCCGGCCGGCTCGTCGTGGTCGGCTGCGGCAATCCGCCCTACCGCGAGTACGCGCTCGACACCGTCGCCCGGCGGGTGACCACCGCCCTCGTCCAGCGCACCGGCATCGACTGGCAACGGCCCTATGTGGCCGACCGGTTCCGCATCGCGGACACCTCCGACACCGACGCCACCACCCGCGCCGTCGCCGCGCTACTGGCCGGCCACCACGGCCCCGGAGCCGTACTGACCTGGGACGAAACGCTCCTGGAGACCACCGCCGAGGTCGCCCGCCGCCTGGGGCTGCCGCATCTGGGCCCCGAGGCCGCGCGCCGCTGCCGCGACAAGCTGGCCACCCGCCGGCTGCTCGCCGCCGCCGGTGTGCCCTCGGCCGGCTTCCGGCATGTGCACACCCGCGAGGAGGCCCTGGCCGCGGCGGAGGCGCTCGGGCTGCCGGTCGTGGTCAAGCCCCGCGCCCTGGCCGGCAGCATCGGCGTCACCCTCGCCGAAGACCCCGGACAGGTCTCCCACGCCTTCGACCAGGCACTTACCGCCTCCTTCCCCGGCATCCGCGCACCGGCCGGCGCGATCGTGGAGGAGTATCTGTCCGGGCCCGAGATCAGCGTGGACTGCGCGGTGTCCGACGGCGCCGTACGGATCCTGAACGTGGCGCACAAACGGCTGGGGTTCACCCCGCACTTCGAGGAGATCGGCCATCTCGTCGCCCCCTGGCGCGAGGCGCCCTGGGCCGACGAGGTGCAGTCCGTCGTCACCGACGCCCACACCGCCCTCGGCATCCGCACCGGCATCACCCACACCGAGCTGCGCCGCACGCCCACCGGCCCGCGCATCGTCGAGGTCAACGGCCGGCTCGGCGGGGACTTCATCCCGCTGCTGGGCACCCTCGCCACCGGAGTCGACCAGGTCGCGGCCGCCGCCGACCTCGCCCTCGGCCGCACCCCGCACCTCACCCCCGTCCGCGACCGCTGCGCGGAGGTCCGCTTCGTCTACCCCGAGCGCGACGGCACCGTGCGGTCCCTCGACCTGACCGCCGCCGCGGACGTCCCCGGCATCGTCGCAGCCGTCCCGCTCGCCGCGCCCGGCACCGAACTGCTGCTGCCGCCCCGGGGAATCGTGCCGCGGCTCGCCGCGCTGGTGGCCGTCGGCGACAGCCCGCAGGAGTGCGCCACCGCGCTCGTCCGCGCCCAGCGCGCCGTACGGCACACCCTCACCCCGCTCCCCTGAACTTCACCCGCCGACGAAGGAAAGCCACACCCATGACCTGGATCCTCGGTGTCAACGCACCGCCCACCGGCTGGCACGACAGCGCCGCCTGCCTGATCAACGGCGACGGCGAGATCATCGCCTTCACCGAGGAGGAGCGCTGCAACCGGCACCGCCACTCCCTCTACCGCAAACCCCTCGGCGCCGCCCGCTTCTGCCTGGCCCAGGCCGGTATCTCCGCCGCCGACATCGATGTGGTCGCCCTCGGCTGGGACAGCGAACAGCTCTACCCCCGCCGCTTCACGAGCGACGCCGACTTCCTCGCCTACGCCGTCGGCCTGGACTTCGGCGCACGCACCCCCGAAGTCGTCCGCGTCCCCCACCACCAGGCACACGCCGCCTCCTCCTTCTACGCCTCGCCCTTCACCAAGGCCGGGGTACTGGTCATCGACGGCCACGGCGAGAACGAGTCCTCCACCATCTGGACGTACGAGGACGGCGCCGAGCCCCGCCTGGAGCGCACCTGGCAGCGCACCGCCTCGCTCGGCTACGCCTATGACGCCGCCTCCACCTGGCTCGGCTTCTCCTTCCTCAACGCCGGCAAGACGATGGGCCTGGCCGCCTACGGACGCGCCGCACAGCTGGAGACCGAACCCCTCGTGGACCTCGCGGCCGATGACTTCCGCCTCGCCGTCGAGCCGCTGGCGGAGAGCCGGGGGAGCGCCACCGCCGACGAGATCAAGGAGCAGTACGAGACCGTCGTCGGGCGGTGGCGGGAGCGCTACACGAAGATCGCCGGGGCTCCGGGCCCGACCGCACCCGAGGAGCGCCTCACCGAGGACCCCCGCGCGATCCTCGTCGCCTACACCGCGCAGCGCCTCATCGAGCAGACCGTGACCCATCTCGCCGCGCTGACGCGCAAGGCGGCCGGGACCGAGGAGCTGTGCCTGAGCGGCGGCGTCGCGCTCAACTGCAGCACCAACGGCACCCTGCCCGGCCCGCTGTACGTACCGCCGGTGCCGCATGACGCGGGGGTCGCCCTGGGGGCGGCCTGGAGCGTGCGGCCGCCCAGGAGGCGGGAAGGGGCGCTGAGTCCCTATCTGGGCGGGGAGGTGGGGGCCCCTGATCGCCTCAACGGGCGGGGAGGCGCGGATATTTCGGGGCTGGTGCGCGCGGAGCTGGACATCGACGAGCTGGCCGGGCTGCTGCTGGACGGGCGGGTCGGTGCGGTGGCTCAGGGGCGGGCCGAGGTGGGGCCGCGGGCGCTGTGCCGGCGCTCCATCATCGCCGTGCCGGACACCACGGACGTCAACACCCGGGTCAACACCATCAAGAACCGTGAGCAGTGGCGGCCCTTCGCCGGCGTCACCCGGCCCGACTACGGCGCCGAACTGTGGGAGCAGCAGGAGTACTTGAGCCTCTACATGCTCGGCGCCGCCAAGGCCACCGCCCTCGGCCGGCAGGTCGCGCCCGGCGTCGTCCACGTCGACGGCACCACCCGGCCGCAGGTGCTGCACGGCGACGAGGCCCCGGCCGTCGGCGCCGCACTGGACGCCCTGCAGCGGCACGGCGCGCCCCCCGTCCTGCTCAACACCTCCTTCAACGACAAGGGCGAGCCCATCGTCAACACCGCCGCCGACGCGCTGGCCGCGTTCCGCGCGATGGACCTGGACTTCCTGGTGCTCGGCGACGAGCTCTACCGCAAACCGAACCGGACCGGAGGTGCGCGCTGATGCCGGCCGGCCTGCCGGAGACCGCCCGCTTCCGGGCGTTCGGCCCGCGCCACATCGACGACATCGCCCGGCGCCACGGGCTGCCCGACGACATCCGCGAGACGGTGCGCAGGGTGTCGCTGGTACTGCCCTTCCGCGTCAACCAATACGTCCTGTCCCAGCTCATCGACTGGGACCGGGTCCCCGAGGACCCGATGTTCCAGCTGACCTTCCCCCAGCGCGGCATGCTGACCACGGCCGACGAGGACCAACTGGCCAAGCTGTCCGCCGACCCCGCCGACAAACCGCTGCTGCGGGAGGCCGTGGCGGAGATCCGCGGCCGCCTCAACCCGCACCCCTCCGGCCAGCAGCAGCTCAACGTCCCCAGCCGGGACGGCGTGCAGCTGCCCGGCCTCCAGCACAAATACCGCGAGACGGTGCTCTACTTCCCCGGGCAGGGCCAGACCTGCCACGCCTACTGCACCTACTGCTTCCGCTGGGCGCAGTTCATCGGCGACGCCGATCTGCGCTTCGCCGCCCCCGACCCCGGCGGGCTGATCGACTACCTGGGCCAGCACCCCGAAGTGCAGGACGTCCTGGTCACCGGCGGCGACCCGATGGTGATGTCCACCGAGCGGCTGCGCGGCCACCTGGAGCCGCTGCTGGGCGTCGCCTCGGTCCGTACGATCCGGATCGGCACCAAGTCCGTCGCCTACTGGCCGCAGCGCTTTGTCACCGACCCCGACGCCGACGACGTCCTGCGGCTGTTCGAGCAGGTGGTGGCCTCCGGGCGGCAGCTCGCGGTGATGGCGCACTTCAGCCATCCGCGCGAGGTGGCCACCGATCTCGCGCAGCGGGCACTGGCCCGCATCCGTGCCACCGGCGCGGTCGTCTACTGCCAGGCGCCGCTGATCGCGCACGTCAACGACGACGCCCGGGTGTGGAGCGAGCTGTGGCGGGCGGAGCTGGCGGCCGGGGCGGTGCCGTACTACCTGTTCGTGGAGCGGGACACCGGGCCCCACGACTACTTCAAGGTGCCGCTGGCCCGCGCCGTGGAGATCTACGCCGAGGCGTACCGCACCCTGCCCGGCCTGGCCCGTACCGTGCGCGGCCCGGTGATGTCGGCGACGCCCGGCAAGGTCGTGGTCGACGGGGTCGAGGAGACCCCCGAAGGAGCGTTCTTCCGGCTGCGGATGCTCCAGGCCCGCCGGCCGTCGCTGGTGGGCAGGCCGTTCCGGGCCCGCTACTCGGCCCATGCCGCCTGGCTCGACGAACTGGAGCCGGACCCCGCCACCCCGCCCGACCTCGCGGCGGCACTGCGCGGCACCGCCCCCGCCGCGACCACCCCGGTGCCCGACCGCGCACCCCGCGGCCACCGCACGCAAAGGACCTCGCCATGACCGCCGTGACTGTTGCCCCGCCCTCCCCGAACCTGGCCCTCAACCAGCTGGTCGACCGGCGCCGCGCGGAGGGGGCGTCACTGGTCCATCTCGCGTTCGGCGAGGCCCGGTTGCCGGTCCTGCCGCAACTGGCCGAGCAGCTGGCGCTGGGTGCGGCGCGCGCCGCCTACGGGCCGGTGGCCGGCGCCGAGGGCGTACGCGACGCGGTGGCCGGCTACTTCACCCGCCGCCGGCTGCCCACCGAGGCCGACCGGGTGATCGTCGCACCGGGCAGCAAGCCCCTCCTGATGGCGCTGCAGCTCGTCATCCCCGGCGATGTGCTGCTGCCCCGCCCCGCCTGGAACACCTACGCACCGCAGGCGGTCTACGCGGGCAAGAAGGTCTACGGGGTACCGATCCCCGCGGACTGCGGCGGCGTCCCCGAACCGGGCGCGCTGCGCGAGACGATCCACCGGGCCAGGGCGTCCGGCGCCGACCCCCGGCTGCTCGTCCTGACCCTCCCCGACAACCCCACGGGGACCCTCGCGCCGCCCGCGCTGGTCCGCGAACTGTGCGCGCTCGCCCGGTCCGAGGACCTGCTGATCATCTCCGACGAGATCTACCGCGACATCGTCCACGACCCCGAGTCCACGCCCTTCCTCAGCCCCGCCGAGGCCGCCCCCGAGCGCACCGTCGTCACCAGCGGACTGTCCAAGACGCTGGGGCTCGGCGGCTGGCGGATCGGGGTGGCCCGCTTCCCCGCGGGCGACACCGGCGCGCTGCTGCGCGACGCCGTGGTCGCGGCCGCCAGCGAACTGTGGTCCACCCTCGCCGGGCCGATGCAGCAGGTCGCCCAGTACGCCTACGCCGAGCCGCCGGAGATCACCGAGCGGATGCGGGCGAGCGCCCGGCTGCACGGCGCGGTGGCCCGCGCGGTGCACCGCATCGCCCTCGAAGCGGGCGCCGTCTGCCGACGGCCCGCCGGCGGGTTCTACGTCTACCCGGACTTCGCACCGCTGCGCGACCCCCTGGCCGCACAAGGCGTCAAGGACTCGGCCTCGCTCGCCGCCCGGCTCCTGGACGACTCCGGGATCGTCGTACTCGCCGGCCACCTGCTCGGCGACGACCCGCACGCCCTGCGCTTCAAGGCCGCCACCAGCCTGCTGTACGGCGACGAAGACCAGCAGCACCAGGCGCTGCGCGCCGAGGACCCCACCCGCCTGCCGCACCTCGCCGGCGAACTCTCCAGGATCGCCGAGGGCTTCGCCCGCCTGAAGGGAGCACGATGAAGGAGCTGCCCCCCACCCCCGCAGCCTTCGCCGAGATCGCCGCCGCGACGGACCGGCTGCTGACCGGCCTCGCGGGACTCGGCGACCAGGACGTCGCCGGCCCGTCCCACCTCCCGGGCTGGACCCGGGGACACGTCCTTTGCCACCTCGCGCGCCAGGCCCCCGCACTGGAACGGCTGCTGGAGTGGGCACGTACGGGCGTCGAGACCCCGCAGTACGCGAGCCGCCGGGCCCGTGACGCCGAGATCGAAGCGGGCGCCCACCGGCCGGCCGCGACCCTGCTGGCGGACGTCCGGGCGCGCGCGGCGCACTTCCAGCGCACCGTCGAGCAGCTGCCCGCGCCCGCATGGCGGGCCACCGTCCGGCCCTTCACCGGTGAACTCTGCACCCCCGGGCGGATATTGGTGATCCGGATCCGCGAACTCGAACTGCACCACGTCGACCTGGACATCGGATACGGCTTCGCCGACATCCCCGAGACGGCGCGGCAGATCATCCTCGACGACGTACTCGGCTACTACGCCGCCGCCGAGGGCGTACCGGACTGTGTGCTGAGCGACCCCGAAGGCGGGCTGCTCGGCCAGTTCGGCACGGGCGGCCCGGTCGTCTCCGGCCCGCCCGCCGACATCCTCGCCTGGCTGGCCGGGCGCTCCACCGGCACCGCACTCCACTCGACGGCGGAGCTGCCCGCACTGCCTGCGTGGCTCTGACCTGCGCCCCACCCCGAAAGGAAAAGTGAACGGATATGGCAGTCACCGTCGAACCGGAACGGTTCGGCCTCGGTTCGGTCCACAGCGGTCTGC
Source organism: Streptomyces sp. NPDC002446 (assembly GCF_053595675.1). NCBI lineage: Bacteria > Bacillati > Actinomycetota > Actinomycetes > Kitasatosporales > Streptomycetaceae > Streptomyces > Streptomyces sp. NPDC002446. The sequence continues at coordinate 75,744 of NZ_JBSFYC010000026.1, forward strand.
TGGACTGCATCCAGGCCAACCTGGCGGTGCTCGCGGACCATCACCACGGCCCCGGAGCGCACCTCCGGCTCGGCGCGCCGCTGGGCTTTCGCTGCTGGGAGGGGACGAACGGGCTGCCGACGGTCGACCCGCCGCTGCCGGAAGCGCTGGCCGCGGCGCCGGCTCTCCTGGGGCTGCGGGTGGTACGGCAGGAACGCCTGGACCGTGGCGGCATGTTCGCGGCGATCCGCGCCGCCGGCACGGCCCGCTATGTCGTCGCGGACTCCTTCCAGCTGCCCTGGCTCCCCTACCACCGCCAGGCCCACATGGAGCACAGCTTCCTGCTCGCCGCGGGGCCCGACGGCTGGCACGTCACGGACGCGTACCGCAGCGAGACCGCATGGGGAACGGCGGCGCCCGGCCACTGGGTGCTGTCCGCGGAGGACCTGGCGGGCATCGAGTCGGCCGAGGTCATCGAGCTGGCACCGGACGGCGTCCGCCCGGTCGCCGAGCCGCCGCCGGCCCACACCGTGGACGAGGCCGCGGTGAGCGCGTACCTCGGCGCGTACGACGCCTGCGCCGACCGGGCCCGAGCCGTCGAACAGCTCACCGTCGAGACCTGGCTGCTGGCGCGGGCCCGCAGGCTGCACGCGGCCCACCGCGCGCGGTTCGCCGGGCGGAGCGAGCCGACCGACGCCGAGCGCGCGCAGCTGACGCGCTGGGACAAGGTGGTCGAGCAGACCTACCTCGCCCACCGCCGGGTGTCCCGGGGCCGCGCCGAGCCGCCCGGGATCGTCGACCGCCTGCGGGAGGCCCTCGCCGCCGACCGGACGGTCTTCGGTGCCGCGCCCGCCGCCCTCGCCGCGTCCGGCCCGCCCGACGAGGCGCTGCGGCACCGCGTGGCCGCCGTGGCCGCGGCGGTGCTCGGCGTCGACGGAGCCGTCCTCCTCGACGGCGCCGCGTTCGACTCCTTCGCCTCGTTCAGCTCCTTCCGGCTGGTCGAGATCATCGAGCGGCTGGAGGGCGAACTGAACCGGGAGTTCGACGCCGACGAGCTCGTCCCGGAGAACCTCCGCCGGGTCGACGACCTGTGCCGCATCGCCCGCTGACCCCTTCCGCACCCCAGAAAGGCCGCCCCGTGGACGCCCGATTCACCGCACTGCTGCGCCCCTTCCTCAAGCACGCCGGCCCCGGCGACACCGTCCTCGCCCCCGACGCCGACCTGCGCAAGCTCGGCGTCGACTCCATGCAGGCCATCGAGCTGCTCTTCGCGATCGAGGACACCTTCGGGATCTCGCTGCCGGACGACGAGCTCAACGACGCCACCTTCGCGACCGCCGGCAGCCTGTGGCGAGTGATCTCCGCACAGCTTCCCGACGGCAGCGCCGACGGCACCGACGGCCGGGAGACCTCATGAACACCGGCGCCCCGAGCACCCCGCCCCTCGATCTGACGTCCCGTCTGGCCGAGGTCGCCGAGGTCACCGAGGAGCATCTGGCGCACACCGACCGGGCCGCGGAGTTCCCCGCGGACGCGCTCGCCGCACTGCGCCGCACCGGGCTGCTCGGCCTGCTGGTCCCCGCCGAGTACGGCGGACTCGGCGGCACCGTACGGGATCTGGTGACCGCCGCGCAGACGCTCGGCCGCAGCGATATGTCGGTGGGAATGATCTTCGCGATGCACTGCCAGCAGACCGCGGCGCTGGTCGGCCACGGCGGCGAGCTGCTGTGCAAGGAGCTGCTGCCGCGGATCGCGGCCGGGGAGATCTACCTGGCCTCCGTCACCACGGAGGCCGGAAAGGGCGGCCACCTGCTCAGCGCCCAGGCCCAACTCGCCGACGACGACGGTTACTTGGCGATCGACCGGTTCGCCCCCATCGTCACCGGCGGCGACCGTGCCGACGGATTCCTGATCACCATGCGCAGCCCCGGAGCCGACGCCACCACGCACGAGGTGTCGCTGGTGTACGCCCACCGCGACCAGCTCGACATCACCGCGTCCGGGGACTGGCAGCCCATGGGGATGCGCGCCAGCCACAGCCTCGCGCTGAACCTGACCGGCCGCGTACCCGACCGCCAAGTGGTCGGCGAACACGGTGCGTTCCACCGCATCGCCACCGAGGTCTTCGGCCCGCTGGCGCATCTGGGCTGGTCGGCGGTGTGGCTCGGCACGGCGGCGGGGGCGCTGTCACGGGTACTGCGGCTGCTGCGCAGCCCGGCCGGCCGGGCCCGCTTCGACATGGGCTCGGAGCTGCTGCTCACCCGGATCTCCCGGTCGCGGCAGCGCCTGGACACCGTGCACGCCCTGCTGCAGCAGACCCTCCGTACGGTGGAATCCGGCGCGGACCTCTCCGTCCCGGCGCGTCAGCTCCAGCTCAACGCACTGAAGATCACCGCCGCCGAGGAGTGCCTCGCGGCGGTCGACGGCCTGATCACCGCGCTCGGGCTGCGGCACGGCTACCTCCAGGACTCGCCCACCCGGCTCGAACTGGCCCTGCGGGACCTGCGCTCCGCGCCGCTGAACTACAGCAACGACCGGCTGCACCTCGCGGACGGCCGGCTGGCGCTGCGCGACCAGGGAGTGAGCTTTGCCTGAGACCGGCCACGACACGCTCGACGCCCTGCCGCGCACCGCGAACGGCGCCCAGGTGTGGGCCGCGCTCGGCCGGGCGGGCCTGATCGGCCGGGCCTACCGGGACGGCGCGGCCGGAGCGGGCATCGACCCGGCGGGACTCGACGGCCTGCTCACCGCCGTGGACGCCCGCTTCTCGATCGCCGCCACCCTCTCCGTCAGCGTCCAGCTGGCCACCGCACTGCCCGTCCTCGCGGCGGGCAACGCCCCGGTGGCGCAGCGGGCGCTGGAGCGTACGCTCACCGGACGGGCGACCCTGGCGCTGGCGGCCACCGACGTCACCGCGGGCACCGACCTCACCGCGCTGCGCACCCGGGTGCGGATCGAGGACGACGCCCTGGAGCTGTCCGGGGAGAAGCACTGGATCGCCAACACCACCACCGCCGAGTCCTTCCTCGTCCTCGCCCGGCACCGCCCCGGGCGGCACTTCACCCACTTCACCTGGGTGCTGGTGCCCGCCGACGCCCCGGGCGTCAGCGTGCGCCCCGCGGACAGCGCGCTCTTCGCCGACTCGGGCGTCGGCCATCTCACCCTCGACGGCGTCCGCCTCGGCCGGGAGCATGTGCTGGGCCGGACCGGCTTCGGACTGCCGCTGTTCGCCCGGCACATCGCCGCCGAACGGCTCGCCGGCGCACAGTGGGGCGTCGCCCTGTGCCGCCGCGTCCTCGCGGACACCCATCGCCATCTGACCGGCCGCGCACACGGCGACGGCACCCTGTGGGACCTGGACGTGGTGCGGCAGCGCTTCGCGGCCTGCCTGCTGCGGGTGCGGGAACTGCGGGCCCTGGTCGCGGAGTGCGAGGACGCGGTGGCCGTGCACCACGACGCGACGGCCGCCGCCACGCTCAAGGCGGCCGCCGGCTCGGCCGTCAACCACGTGCTGACGGAGTGCGGACAGCTGTGGGGCGCGGCCGGCTTCGCCACCGGCGGGATCCAGGAAGTACGCGCCCAGGCCGCGCTGTTCGGCATCGGCGGCGGCGCGAACGAGGTGGTCCTGGGCACCCTCGCGGACGCCGCCGAGAGCGTACTGGCCGGCCTCGTCCGGCCGGGTGCCCTGCCGTGACGGCACCGATCGAGGTGGCGGACCGGGTCTGGGTGACCACCGCCGCGGACCGCCCGGCGTCCAGCACCCACCGCGACGATCTGCGCCGGGCGGCGGCGATGCCCGGGTGGCGCGCCCAGGAGTTCCTCACCGGCCGCGCACTGCTGCGGCAGCTGCTCGCCGCCGTACGGCCGGCCCTGGCCGGTGCGGACATCGTCGCGGACCGGCGCGGCAAGCCCTGGCTGCGCGGGCACCCCGGTATCGGCATCAGCGTCTCGCACAGCGACGGCGCGCTGGCCGCCGGAGTCGCCGTCGGGCGCGCCCTCGGCGTGGACCTCCAGCGCCCCGGCGCCCGCGTCAGCGCGTCGTTCGCCCGCCGGCTGCTCGGCGCGCACGCCGAGCGGATCGCCGGGCTGCCGCCGGCGCGGGCCGCCGAGGAGGTGGCCTGGGTGTGGACCGCCCAGGAGGCCTGCGTCAAGGCCACCGGCACCGGGCTCGCCGGCCGCCCGTGGACCATCGGCATCCCACCGGGCGCCCGCTCCGGCCGCTGGCGCGACCACCGCTGGATCGCCCTGCGCGAGCACTCCACCACCCCCCTCAGCTGCGCATTCCCCCTGGCCGAGACCCTCAGGAAAGGCGAACGGTGAGCATCCCCGCACCGCGGCACACCCTCTACGACTGGTTCGCGGCCTCCGCCGCCGCCCATCCGGACCACCCGGCGCTGGAGATCGGCGCCACCGAGCTGACCTACGCCGCACTGACCGGCCTGGCCGACGCCCTCGCGGCCCGCCTCATCCGGCACCTGGACGGGCGGCCGCCGCACCGGGTGGGGCTGCTGGCGGGCCGCACCGTCGTCGCCTACGCCGGCTACCTCGCCATCCAGCGCCTCGGCGCCACGGCCGTCCCGCTCGGCCCCTCCTTCCCCGCCGAGCGCAACGCCGGGATCGTCCGCGCGGCCCGGCTCGACGCCGTACTGACCGACGGCACCGCCGAACACCCCGCCCCCCGGCCCGGCGCCCCGGTACTCGCCCTCACCGACCCCGAGCTGCTCCGCCTGACCGCCCCGCCGCTGCCCGACATCCGCACCGCCCGCCCCGACGACCTCGCCTACCTCCTGTTCACCTCGGGTTCGACCGGCACCCCCAAGGGCGTCCCCGTCCAGCACCGGAACATCTGCGCCTACCTCACCCACGTCGTCCCGCGCTGCGGGGCCAGCCCCGGCGCCCGCCTCTCGCAGACCTTCGACCTCACCTTCGACCCCTCGGTCCACGACATGTTCACCGCCTGGGGGAGCGGCGCCACCCTCGTCGTGCCGACCCGGGACGACCTCCTGGCGCCGGTCCGCTTCGTCAACCGGCGCGCCCTCACGCACTGGAACTCCGTACCCTCGGTGATCTCGCTCGCCCAGCGGTTCCGCGCCCTGCGGCCGGGCAGCATGCCGACCCTGCGCAGCAGCATGTTCTGCGGCGAGCCGCTGACCCTCCAGCAGGCCGGTGCCTGGCAACGGGCCGCTCCGCAGAGCCGGCTGGAGAACGCCTACGGCCCCACCGAGCTCACCGTCACCTGCGCCTCCTACCGCCTTCCCGGGGATCCCGCCGACTGGCCGGCGCCCGCCAACGGCACCGTCCCGATCGGCACCCTCTACCCGGGCCTCGAACTCCTCCTGCACGAGGGCGAGTTGTGCGTTCGCGGGCCGCAGCGCTTCCCCGGCTACCTCGATCCGGCGAACAACACCGGCCGCTTCCTGGCACCCGACGGCACCCCGTACGACCCCGCCACCGCGCTGACCGGCGACCACTGGTACCGCACCGGCGACCGCGTCCGCCCGCTGCCCGCGCCCGGCGACCCGGCCGGCGGTCCGCCGCTGGTGCACCTCGGGCGCGGCGACCAGCAGGTCCAGGTGCACGGCTACCGCGTCGAACTCGGCGAGGTCGAGGCGGCGCTGCGCGCCCTGCCCGGCGTCCTGGACGCGGCCGTGCTGCCCCGGGCCACCCCAGGAGGCCTCGAACTCACCGCCGCCTACACCGGCACACCGGGCACCGAGGACGATCTGCGCACCGCGCTGCGCGGCCGGCTGCCCGCCTACATGGTGCCGGCCCATCTCACCGCGCTGGCCGTCCTCCCCCTCAACGGCAACGGCAAGGTCGACCGGGCCGCGCTCGGTGACCTCCTCGGCCCGTCGTGACGCGGGGCGCAACAGCCGTCACTGCCAGGCGTTTTGCGAAACGTGACATTGTACGCTGGCACTCCGCGTCAACCCGGAGGCCCCGATGGGTGAACTCAAGCACCGCAGCCTGATCACCGCTCAGGAGCGGCTGCGCGACCAGGTCGCCCATCAGCTGCGCGCCGCGCTGATAGCGGGGGAGCTCCGCCCGGGTTCGGTCTACTCGGCCCCGGGCCTCGCCGCGGACTTCGGGGTCTCGGCCACACCGGTACGCGAGGCGATGCTCGACCTGGCGCGCGAGGGTCTGGTCGAGCCGGTGCGGAACAAGGGTTTCCGGATCACCGAGGTCAGCGAGCGCGACCTCGACCAGTACACCGAGATCCGGGCGCTGATCGAGGTCCCGGTCGTCGGGCGGATCACCCGCACCGCCACCCGCGAGCAGCTGGCCGCGCTGCGCCCGATCGCGCTGGAGATCGTCGCCGCCGCCCGCGCGCACGACCTCATCGGCTATCTGGAGGCCGACCGCCGCTTCCACCTCGAACTGCTGGGCCTGAGCGGCAACGACCGCCTCGTCGAGACGGTCGGCGAGCTGCGCAAGCGCTCCCGGCTCTACGGCCTCACCCGCCTCGACGAGAGCGATCAGCTGCTGCCCTCCGCGCAGGAGCATGTGGAGCTGCTCGACGTGATGCTGTCGGGCGACGCCGCGGCGGCCGAGGCCTGTATGGCCCGTCATCTCGGCCATGTCCGCTCCCTGTGGGCACAGGGCCGCGAGGAGCCGCGGGCGGTGCCGCGGCCGGAGCGCACGCGGGCCGCACACCAGGGCTGACGGGGCGTCAGTCCTCCGGCAGATCGAGCCGCCGGGTCGTCCCCGGCACGATGCTGAACGACCGCTCCCGCAGCCGCACCCGCACCGCCGCCAGCTCGGACTCCGGCACCGCGATCCGCACCTGCTCGGCGCGGATCCGCAGGTCGACGTCCCAGTGGCGGCGGTAGCGGATGCGGACGGCGAACTTCGACAGCTCCGGCAGCGGGGCCGGGTCGAGCCACAGGGCCTGGTCGCGGGTCTCCAGGCCGGTCAGACCGCGCTGGACCAGGTCCAGGGTGCCGGCCATCGCACCCAGGTGGATGCCCTCGGCGGTGCTGCCGCCGTGGAGGTCCGCGACGTCCCCGGTCAGCGCCTCCTCGCAGTACGTCCAGGCGTCGGGCCGGTGCACACGGGCCAGGACCCAGGCGTGGACCAGGGCGCTGAGGGTGGAGCCGTGGCTGGTGCGGTGCAGGTAGTAGTCGACGGTGGCGTGCCAGGTGTCGTCGTCGAGGGGGTAGCCGAGGCGGCGGAACACCGAGCCGAGTTCGGACGGGGAGAAGAGGTACCCGAGCATCAGCACATCGGCCTGTTTGGAGGCCTGGTAGTGGTTGACGGTGTCGCCCTCGGCCTCCAGGATCCGGTCCAGCCGGCGGATGTCGCCGTACCGCTGCCGGTAGCCGTCCCAGTCGAGCTCCGCCAGCTCCTCGTAACCGGCGAACTGGCTGATCACGCCCTGGTGGTAGGGCACATGGAGCAGCCGCGCGATGTCCGCCCAGCGCTCCGGCTCGTCCGGGGTGAGCTGGATCCGTTCGTAGAGCTGCCGCTGATGCGCCTCGGGGAGGGACCGGCACAGGTCCAGGGCGCGCATCAGGACCCAGGCCGCGGTGACATTGGTGTAGGCGTTGTCGTCGACGCCCGGTTCGGCGGCCCCCGGATAGCCGTCGTGGTACTCGTCGGGGCCGACCACGCCCCGGATGCGGTACCGGCCGAGGTCGTTGTCCCAGGTCGCGGCGGCGGCCCAGAACCGGGCGATCTGCAGCAGCATCTCCGCGCCCTTGGTGTGCAGGAACTCCGTGTCGCCGCTGGCCTGGGCGTACTGCCAGACGTTGTAGGCGATCGCCGAACCGACGTGGTGCTGAAGGCGGGAGTGATCGGGCAGCCAGCGGCCGGAGCGCGGGTTGAGATGCAGCTGCTGGGTCTCCTCCCGGCCGTCGCCGGCGCTCTGCCACGGGTACATCGCCCCCGCCCGGCCCGCCTCCTGCGCGGCGCGGCAGGCGGCGGGCAGCCGCCGGTAGCGGTACTCCAGCAGCGCCCGGGAGACCTGGGGGAGGTGCAGGTTCAAGAACGGCAGCACGAACAGCTCGTCCCAGAAGACGTGCCCGCGGTACGCCTCGCCGTGCAGGCCCCGCGCCGGCACCCCGACGTCCAGCTCCGCGGTGTGCGGCGAGAGGGTCTGCAGCACATGGAAGAGGTGCAGACGCAGGATCCGGCCCGCCTCCCCGGGCACCTCCAGCCTCGCCTGCCGCCACAGGTCCTCCCAGGCACGCCGGTGCGCGGCCATCAGCTGCCGGAAGTGCGGGGCCCGCACCACACAGTCGACGGCCGCGTGCCGCGGGCTCTCGATCGCCGGGTCACGGGAGGTGTACAGCGCCACCGTCTTGTCGACGACGACGGTCGACCCGGAGGTGACGGGCAGCGTCAGCGTCTGGAAGGCCCGCAGCACGGTGAGCCGGGTGCGCGGCGCCGCGCCCCGCCCGGGCGTGGCCCTGATCCGCGCGGCCAGCGCGATCACGATGTCCGAGTCGACCGTGCGGCAGCTCAGCCACACCGTGTCGGCCCGCTCGGCGCCCGTCTCCCACCCCCTCAGATGCTGGTCGGCCAGCCCGCGGTAGCGCTCGACGCCGGCGTTGCGGACCGCACCGTCGAGGGCCGACTCCACCTCCACCTCGCCCGCCCAGCCCTCGGCCGTGAACGAGGTGCGCACCGCGGCCAGATGGGGTTCGCCCATGTGGACCAGGCGGCGCTGCTCCACGCGCAGGCGCCGGCCGGCCTCGTCCTCGTAGACCGACCAGCGGATCAGCGTGCCGTGCCGCAGGTCCAGGGTCTGCCGGTGCTCCGTCAGCTGCGGGTGGCCGGGGGAGAGCCAGGGCCCGGCGGGTGCGTCGGCGGGGCAGATCCGGTAGCGCAGCGGCAGCCAGTTGGGCAGGTTGACCATGTCCTCGTTCTCGACGGGGTGGCCCGCGACGGTGGACGTGAGCCGGTTGTAGCAGCCGGCCGCATAGGTGCCCGGGTAGTGCGCGGGCCCCGAGAGCACCTCGCCGGCCGCGCCCCGGGTGACGAAGTAGCCGTTGCCCAGCGCGCACAGCGTCTCGCGCAGCCGTTCCGCGCCCGCGTCGTACCCCTCGTACGACCAGGTCCACGCGTTGCCGCCGCTGGGCATCACTCCTCCCCGCAGATCAGCAGCTCGCCGGGGTCGGTGACGACCACATCGGCGCCACGGCGGCGCAGCGCGGCCGCGCCGGCCGGTCCGCCCGCCCGGTGCACGCCCACCACCAGCCCGAACCCGCCGCGCCGGCCGGCCTCCACACCGACCAGGGCGTCCTCCACCACGGCGGTGTCCTCGGGCCGCACACCGAGGCGGCGCGCCGCTTCCACGAAGAGCGCCGGATCCGGCTTGCCCGGCAACCGGAGCCGGCTCGCCTCCTCGCCGTCCACCACGGCCGCGAACAGCGCCAGCAGCCCGGCCGCCGACAGCAGCTCGGTCGCATGCCGGGACGCCGAGACCGCGGCACACGGCAGGCGCTCGTGCCGCAGCGCGTGCAGCAGCCGTACGGTGCCCGGCCACACCGCGATACCGCCGGCCCGCAGCCGCGCGCCGAACAGCTCGTCCTTGCGGGCCGCGACGGCCCGTACGGTGTCCGTGCCCGGCGCGTCGTCGGGATCGCCGAGCGGCAGCTCAAGGCCCCGGGACGCCAGGAACGAGGCCGCGCCGTCCTGCCGCGCCCGCCCGTCGACGAACCGCAGATAGTCCTCCACCGGGTCGAAGGGGCGCTCGCCCGCGGCCGCCAGACAGGGGTCGAAGGCGCCCTTCCACGCCGCGGCATGGACGTGTGCGGAGTCGGTGATGACCCCGTCGGTGTCGAAGACCACGGCCCGCAGCGAGTGCAGACACGTGGCCAGGGACGGCGCACCGGTCATGGTGACGGTTCCGTTCGTCGGTGTGTCCCTTCCATGGCACCACGGCCGACGGCCCGGGGCGCGGCACGGCCGGACCTGGCATGTGCACCGACGCGGGGTGACGATGGAGAACACGGGCAGGAAGGCGGTGGCGGCGATGGAGCGGTCCCTGGTCGTGGGCGTCGACGGTTCGGACTCCGCGCTGCGGGCGCTCGACTGGGCGACGGACGAGGCGGCGCTGCACGGGCTCCCGCTCCAGGTGGTCCACGCCTCCGCCTGGGAGCGCTTCGAGGGAACGGCGCAGGGCCCGGAACGCCCCGTCGAGCAGGTCATCGCGGAGGGCATCGCCGGATCCGCCGCCGAACAGGCCCGCTGCCGCAACCCGGACATCGCGGTCGCCGCGGAGGTGGTGGCCGACGACGCGGTCACCGCCCTGCTGCGGGCGTGCCACTACGCCTCGGCGCTGGTCCTGGGCTCCCGGGGGCGCGGCGAGATCGCCGGTCTGCTGCTCGGATCGGTCGGACTGGCGGTGGCCGCGCGGGCCCGGTGCCCGGTGATCGTGGTGCGCGGAGACGCGGCCGGGGTGGCCGGCACGCACCGGTGTGTGCTCCTCGGCGTCGGCGATGCGGAGAAGGGCTCGGAGGCGGTGCGCTTCGCCTTCCAGGAGGCCGAGGCCCGCCGCTGCCCGCTGAAGGCGGTACGCGCCTGGCGCTGCCCCGCGCACGAGCGGACCGAGGCGCCGCTGCTCGCCGGACAGGCCCAGAGCTACCACGAGCGGCAGGCGGCGGCACAGCTCGACGCCGCCCTGGCCGAGGCGGCCGGCGCGCATCCGGACGTCAAGGTGCGCCGCACCACCGTCGAGGGGCCCACGCACAAGGTGCTGGTGCACCGCGCCGCCGCCGCGGACCTGCTGGTCGTCGGCGCGGGGCACCGCCACGGCCACTTCGGGCTGCCGCTCGGCCGGGTGGTGCACACCGCGCTGTGCCACGCCGCCTGCCCCGTCGCGGTCGTGCCGCAGCGCCTGTGACCCTCAGGTGTGCAGGCCGAACGGGGCCAGCATCTCGCGCTCGGTGCGCCGCCGTACCTTGTCCGTCAGGACGGACAGCCGGTGCGAGACCACCGCCCGTACGGGCTGCGGCGACCGGATGCGCCGGGCCGTCGCGGGCAGCTCCATGAGGTCGTCGGCGACCCGCCGCCGGGCGTCCTCCAGCCGGGCCCGCGGGGTGCGGCGCCGGCCCCCGCTCATCAGCGTCTCCAGCAGCGGCGTACTGTCCGCCGGGGCCGTCTCGTCGGCCAGCCCGATCACATCGAGGCAACCGGGGCGGCGGAAGACCTGTTTGCGCCCCGGGGCGGTGACCTTCGCCGCCGACAGCTTCATCACGGGCCGGCCGTCGTAGGCGACGAGCTTGTACGCGGAATCGAGGTAGGGGGCGTCGGCGCTCACCCCGACCTTGGTGCCCACCGCGTAGACGTCGATCGGCGCTCCCGAGGCCGTCAGGTCGTGCACCGCGAATTCGTCCAGACCGCCGCTGGCGACGATCCGTACCTGCGGCAGGCCCGCGTTGTCGAGCATCGCCCGTGCCCGGCGGGACAGTTGTGCCAGGTCACCGCTGTCCAGACGGATCGCCGAGCCGTCCCCGCGGCCTAGCGCCGCCAGTACCCGGGCCGCCGCCGCGACCCCGGAGGCGGTGTCGTAGGTGTCCACCAGGAGCGTCACCGGCCCCGGATGGCACAGCGCGAACGCGGTGAACGCCGCCTCCTCGTTCTCGAACGCCTCGACGTACGAGTGCGCCATCGTCCCGACCGCGGGCAGGTCCTCGGCGTGCGCCGCCGCGACATTGCTGGTGCCCGCGAAACCGGCCATGGCACCCAGCCGGGCGACCTGGTGCGCGACCGCCGTGCCGTGGGTGCGCCGCAGCGAGAAGTCCACGACGGGGTGCCCGCGCGCGGCGAGCACACAGCGCACGCACTTGGACGCGATCGCCGTCTGGTGGCTGAGCTGGTTCAGCACGAACGACTCGACGAGCTGCGCCTGGGGGAGCGGCGCGGTGATCTCCAGCAGGGGCTCCCCGGCCAGCACCACCCGCCCCTCCGGCACGGCCCGGACCTCGCCGGTGAAGCGCAGACCCAGCAGCGGCGCCAGGTCCCGCGCCGGCCGTTGCAGCGTCTCGGCGAACACCTCGACGTCCTCGCGTCCCACATGGAACGCGGCGAGGTAGTCGAGGACCGACTCGGCGCCCGCGGCGATCAGGAAGCCCCGCTCCGGCGGCAGTTCCCGCACGAAGCAGCTGAAGGTCGCCGGTTGTTCCATGCCCTCGCGCAGATACGACAGGGCCATGGTCACCTCGTACAGGTCGGTGATCGTCGCATCCGACATCGCCGACTCCTTCCACGACCGCGACGCCGCCGGTCACGGCCCCCGGCTCACGCCATCGCATCCGTCCAGCCGTAGGCGACACGGTTCTCCCGCCGCGGCGGCGCGGCTCCGGCGCCTTCGATCTCCTCGTCCGCCAGCCGCAGCAGCTGCCCGGCGAGGTCCCGCATGGCGCGCCCGGCCGCGATCTCGTCCCCGATCTCCGGGATGTTCCGGTCGTCGGGGCTGCACCGGGCCGTGCCGCGCCCGGTGAAGGTGGTGGTCGTGGTGCGGAGCACCACCTGCGCCGTGGTCGTGCCGTCCTCCTCGACGAGGGAGAGACGGACGGGCCATTCCACTGCGTTCGCCATGGCTCACCCCAGCTTCCTCTGTGGGCCCCTGTCGTCATCATCCGCCTTCTCACTCGTGCGGCACCACCGCCACCGGGCACGGAGCGTGATGGATCGCCGCCTGGACGACATGGCCGATCCGCGCCGCGGGCAGCACCCGCCGGTGCCGGCGCCCCACGACCACCAGCGCCGCGCCGGTCGTGTCGCGCAGCAGCGCCGGCGCCGCGCTCTCCATCTCCACCCGCGCGTCCACCCGCAGGTCCGGGTACTTCTCCCGCCAGGGCCGCAGCGCCCGGTCCAGCTCGTCCCGGGCCAGCGCCGCCGCTTCCTCGGCGGCGTACGGCTCCACGCCGCCCCCGCGGTTGTACGCGAACGACGGCAGATGTCTGCCGTGCACGGCGCGCAGGGTGACACCGCGTCGCACGGCGCTGTCGAAGGCGAAGGCGAGCACTTCCCCGCACGGCTTGTGCAGGCCGACCCCGACCACCACCGGACCCTCCCGCCCGGCCGCCGAGCCGTCCTGCTGGGCGCGTACCAGCACCGCGGGGGAATCCGTGTGCGCCACCAGCTTCACACCGAGCTCGCCCAGGACGTAGCGCGTCATCGGGCCCAGGTCCCGCGAGCCGAGGACCAGCAGGTCGGAGTGGTCGGCGGCCTCCTTGAGGGCATCGAAGGGGTCCGCGGCCACCAGGTCCTGGTCCACCGCCAGGTCCGGGCAGCGGCCGCGGGCGGCCGCCGCGGCCTCGTCCAGCATCCGGTGGGCCCAGTAGTTCTGATCGTCTTTGGCGAGGGGGCGGGACTCCTTCTCGGGGGCGAGCAGCACCCAGGCGTGCAGCAGCCGCAGCCGCGCCTGCCGCAGCCGTGCCTCCTGCGCCGCCCACAGGACGGCGGACAAGGACTCCGGCGTACCGTCCACGCCGACGGTGATGACATCCTTCATCGCCTCGCTCCTCTCCTGCGGCGGCAGTGGCCGGCCCGGTCGTCCGCCGCCACACCTCCAGCGTCCGCCCGGGGCCGCTCCGCGCGCACGGCGACGCCGTCACACCCGGCCGTGCGCCTTCTGGGCGCGCCGGGACAGCGAGTCGATGACCACCGCGACCAGCAGCACCCCGCCCGTGATCATGAACTGGGCGGCGGTCTGGATGCCCATCAGCGCCACCCCGGAGGCGATCGACTGGATGACCAGCACACCGAGCAGCGCGGACCAGGTCCGGCCCCGGCCGCCGAAGAGGCTGGTGCCGCCGATGACCGCGGCCGCGATGGCGTCCATCAGCAGAATTCCCGTCCCCGAGGTCTGGGTGGCCGAGGTGACGCGTGAGGCCAGGAACAGCCCGCCGATCGCGGCCATCGTGCCCGACACCATGAACACCGAGATCCGCACCCGATCCACATTGAGGCCGGTGCGCCGGGCGGCCTCCACGCTGCCGCCCAGCGCGAAGATCATCCGTCCGTAGCGGGTACGGCGCAGTACGTGGTCGAGACCGACGAGGAAGACGAGGAAGATCAGCAGGGCCAGCGGCAGGCCCTGGTACTGGTTGAGCACCCAGGCCGCGGCCAGGGAGACCGCCGCCAGCACACCGGTGCGCACCGCGATCTCGCCGAGCGGCCTGGCCGGCACCCCGGCGGCCCTGCGACGCCGTACGTCCAGGTACGAGGCGAGGAAGTACCCGGCGGTGCCGATCACCGCCACGCCGTACGCGGCGGCCACGTTGGTGAAGTAGAAGCTGGTCAGCATGGCGACCAGGCCCCGGTCGTCGAGGTTGATGGTGCCGCTGTAGCCCAGGACGTAGAGCATCAGCCCGTTCCAGCCCAGCAGGCCCGCGAGGGTCACCACGAACGCGGGCACCCCGACCTTGGCGAAGAAGAACCCCTGGACGGCCCCGATCACCGTGCCGGCCAGCACCGCGAACAGCAGGGCGAACGGTTCCGGCACGCCGTGCTGCACGTTCAGCACCGCGAACGCGGCCGCGGCCAGACCGCTCACCGAGCCGACGGACAGATCGATCTCACCGAGCAGCAGCACGAAGACGACGCCGGTCGAGATCATCCCGATGCCGACGATGTCCACGCTCAGGTTGGACAGATTGCGCGGTGAGAGGAAGTTCGCGTTGAGGCTCTGGAAGATGATCCACACCACGAGCAGCCCGAGGACGACGGGGACCGAGCCGAGCTCACCGGCGTGGAACCGGCGCCGCAGGATCTGCAGCGGGTTCTGCCCGCCGTGCCCCTTGGGGGGCCCGCCGCCGTGACCCTTAGGCGGCCCGCCGTCGGGGCGGGCCGGCCGGATACCGCGCAGCGCCGCCGTCCACGGCCGGCTCACCGGTCCCCCTCCCATCCCTGCGCCTTGCGCCGCGTCACCGCGTTGTCGGTGGCCCCGGTGATGGAGGAGATGATCTGCTCGTGGGAGGTCGTGCCCACATCGAAGAAGCCGTTGTTACGGCCGAGCCGCAGCACCGCGATCCAGTCCGCGACGGCCTTCACGTCCCCCAGGTTGTGGCTGATCAGCAGCACCCCGAGACGCCGCTCGCGGAGCTGCTCGACCAGGTCGAGGACCTGCGCGGTCTGCTCGATGCCCAGCGACGCGGTGGGCTCGTCGAGCAGGACGAGCCGCGGCTCGCCGAGCATCGAGCGGGAGATCGCGACGGTCTGCCGCTGGCCCCCGGACAGCGAGGCGACCGGCAGCCGGACGTCGGGCATCCGGATGGCGAGCGCGTCGAGCAGCTCCAGGGTGCGGCGCTCCATCTCCACCTCGTCGAGGATCCCGGCCCGGTGGATCTCCCGGCCGAGGAAGACATTGCCGACCACATCGAGGTTGTCGCACAGTGCGAGGTCCTGGAAGACGGTGGCGATGCCCAGGTCCTGGGCCTCGTGGGGGCGGGTGATGCGGACCGGGCGGCCCTCCCACTCGACGGTTCCGGCATCGGCCGGGTCGACCCCGGAGATCACCTTGATGAGTGTGGACTTGCCCGCCCCGTTGTCCCCGACCAGCGCGACCACCTGCCCGGCACGCACGTCCAGTTCGACATCGGCCAGCGCCTGGACCGCGCCGTACCGCTTGAAGACTCCGCGCAGCGCCAGCAGCGGTGGTGCCGTCATGGGGAACCTGCCTTACCTGGTGAGCCCGGCCTTGGCGCAGGCGGACGCGTACTTGGGAGTGCAGATCTGGTCGATCGTGTACATCCCGTTCTTGACCACGGTCTCCTTGATGTTCTTCACGGTCACCGGAATGGGGGTGAGCAGCACCGCCGGAATGCCGCGCGCGGTGGGGCTGTTGACGTGGTGCGTGGTGATGCCTTTCAGGCTCTTGCCGCGGGCCAGCGCGACGGCCATGGTGGCGGCGGTGTCGGCCTCGGGTGCGTAGGGCTTGAGCACGGTCATGATCTGCTCGCCCGCGACGATCCGCTGGATCGCGTCGAGCTGGGCGTCCTGCCCGGTGATCGGGGGCAGCGGAGAGACCTTCGCGGCCTTGAGGGCGGCGATGATGCCGGTGGCGAGGCCGTCGTTGGCGGAGTAGACGCCGTCGATGTGGTCGGCGCCGAGGGCCGAGATGGCGGCGGACATATTGGCGTTCGCGGCCTCCTGGCGCCAGCCGGCGGTGTCGTACGCCTTGCCGATGTGCACCTTGCCCCGCAGGACGGACAGCGCGCCCTCCTCGAACCAGGCCGAGTTGGGGTCGGTGGCCGCGCCGTTCATCATGACGATCTGGCTGTTGCGGGCCTTGTCGCCGAGTGCCCGCAGCAGCGCGTCGGCCTGGAGGCGGCCTACCTTCGCGCCGTCGAAGGAGACATACGCGGAGATGGGCCCTTCCGCGAGGCGGTCGTAGGCGACCACATGGACGCCGGACCGGCGGGCGTGCTCGACCGGGGCGCGCAGAGACCGGGAGTCGACCGCGTCGAGGACCAGGACATCCGCCCGCTTGGTGATCATCGCGTCCATCTGGGCCTGCTGGGTGGCGATGTCGTGCTCCGCGCTGACGATGTCCACCTTGCACTCGGGGCACAGCTGGTGGATCTTCTTCGCCATCAGGGGCTTGTCGAAGTGGTAGAAGCGCCAGTGGTTGTCCGGGAGCAGCACACCGATCCGCGGCGGCCCATCGGGCCCGGACCCGGGATGCCGGTGCACCTCACCGGCCTCGCCGCAGGCCGCCGGCCCGGCCATCAGGCACAGCCCGGCCAGGATCGCCGCGGTCCCGCGCAGACGGGGATTCATCTCAGGGCACCTCCTCACCCTCCGCCGTGCCGGCCCCCCGCGCCGTGCCGATCCGTTCGCCCGGCTGCAGGCTGATCTCGCTCCACACCTGCTTGCCGCCGCTCAGCGGCACCGAGCCCCAGGACGCCGACATCGCCGAGACGAGCAGCAGCCCGCGGCCTCCGGTGGACTCCCAGTCGACGCTCACCGGCTTGACCGGCGCCCGCGGTGAGGCGTCGTTCACGGCGATCCGCAGCCGGTCGGCGGCGAGCGTCAGATCCAGCTGCACCTCGCCCTGCGTGTGCGCGATGGCGTTGGTGACCAGCTCGGACACCACCAGCAGCGCCACGTCCAGCTCCTCCGTCACGCCCCACGCGCGCAGTGTGCGCCCGGTGAAGCGGCGGGCGTGCATGACGGCGTCGGGCAGCCGCCACACCGCCCAGCGGGCCCGGGTCGGGCGGACCCGCATCCCGTCGTAGCGCAGAACCAGCACCGCCACATCGTCGTCGCGCCGCTTCGCACTGCCGAGCAGGGCGTCGGCGAGCCGCCCGGTATCGGCCGGATCGGCGGCACCGAGTACGTCACGTGCGCGGCGGATGCCGTCCTCCAGGGTGAGGCTGGACGACTCGGCCAGCCCGTCCGTGAGCAGGACCAGCACGGTGCCGGGTGCCAGCCCGACCTCGGTCAGCGGAAACTCCGCATCCTCGGCGACGCCCAGCGGCGGCCCGCCCTCGACCGACATGGCCTCGGTGCTGCCGTCGGGGTACCGCAGCAACGGCGGCAGATGCCCGGCCCGCACGAACCAGGCGATGCCCTCCTCCATGTCCAGGTCCACATAGCAGCAGGTGGCGAAGAGATCGGTCTCCATGCCGAGGAGCAGGCGGTTGGCATGGGAGATCACCACGTCGGACGGATGGCCCTCCACCGCGTAGGCCCGGATGGCCGTGCGCATCTGACCCATGATCGTCGCGGCCCCCGCGCTGTGCCCCTCCACATCGCCGATGATGAGCGCCACATGGCCGTCGGAGAGCGGAATGACGTCATACCAGTCGCCGCCGACCTCCAGTCCCATCGTGGCGGGCAGATAGCGGACCGCGGCCTCCCCGCCGGCCAGCTTCGGCAGCTTGCGGGGCAGCAGACTGCGCTGGAGCATCGTCGCGAGCTCATGCCCGGCGTCCAGCGCATGGGCGCGCACCAGGGCCTGCCCCACCAGACCCGCGGTCGCGGTCAGCAGCGAGCGCTCCTCCGGTCCGAAGTGGTGCTCCGCGTCCCACCCGACCAGACACACCCCCACGATGCGGCCGTCGGCCGGCAGCGGCAGTACGGCCAGACCGCCCGGCCCGATACCCGCCAGCCCCGGTTCGAGGGCCGCCCCCGGGGGCCACAGGGCGACATGGCCGGCCCGCAGCACGCCCTCCAGCGTGGGCAGCGACTGGCACGACGCGTCCGGCCACTCGGTGCGCCACTCCGCCTGCCAGGACGCGGGCCAGGAGTCGGGTTGCGGCGGGTCGAGGGCGGTGACCACCAGCCGGTCGGCCTCCAGCTCGGCGACCGCCACCCGGCTGGCGGCGAGCGGCGCACGCAGGGCGGCGATCACCGCCCGGCTGACGTCCCGCAGGGTCGTCGCCCCGGCCAGCGTCGTCGACAGCCGCTGCACGATGGAGACCTCGTCGGCACTCGGGCGCAGATACGAGGCGTCCGCGACCACTCCGAGCATCCGCTCCGGCACCCCGTCGCTGCCGGTCAGCACCCGGCAGCGCAGACTCAGCCAGCGCAGTTCACCGTTGGGCCGGCGGATCCGGAACGACAGCTGCTGACCGGCGACCGGCACCCCGCCGGGCTCCACGATCGACATCAGGGCCGGGATGTCGTCCGGCGCGGTGCGCTCCAGCAGCGTCTCCACCCGCCGGTCGAACTCCGGCGGGTCGATCCCGAACAGCTCCAGCACCTGGGCGTCCGCCTCCATCCGCCCGGTGTGCAGCACCAGCGTGAAGGCACCGCCCCGGAGGGTGTCCAGCCCCGGCCCCAGCAGCGAACGCCGCTCCGTCCGGGCCATCACCCGTGCCTCGACCGCCTCCAGCCCCGCGGCCACCTGGTCGGCGTGCAGCTCCAGGAGGTGGCGGCGGTCGGCGTCGAAGGCGTGTGCCGTCTGGTCGACGACGACCAGGCAGCCCAGCCGCCGGGCGTCCCCGCCCAGCGGCAGCACGCCGAGCGAGACCGCGCCGACGCTGTCCGGAGAGGCGGTGGCACCCAGCTCGCCGAGCTCGGCCGGGCTCACCCACTGCGGCAGGCCGGTGCGGAAGGCCGCGGCGACCGGGGAGTCACCGGACAGCGGGTAGCTCGTCGGCAGTGCGTAGGGGACGCCGGAGCCCCCGACCATCTCGGCCAGCTGAAGATCGCCGTCCCCTTCGGCCGGCACGTAGACGGCGGTCAGCTCAGCCCCGGAAGACCCAAGTACCCGCGCGGTCACTACCTGCACCGCCTCCGTACGTGGGAAGCCGTCGTCACAAGCCACGGTCGTCGTATCCGCCCTCGGGGCAAGGGCGTCGACCCCGCCACCGCCTCATCGGATATTCCGAAATTTACCGCCTTTTACACCCCTTTACCCCATGGTGCGGCATGTGAGGAGAGGCGAGCCAGTCGGCGGGGCGACCGCGGGGGGTTACGGTGCGTGAGCGAGGCGTCCGGTCACCCGCTGGTGCCCTCGCACTCGCTGTTGTCGCCGCCGCTGCGGCAGCCGACCTGGCCGGAGAACGTCGGCTCGGAGGGGTGTTTGCGCTGGTCCTCGCGCTGCTGGTAGACCGCCCCGCTCCACAGCACCACGGCGAGCAGCGCGGCCAGGCAGCCCTGGGCCCACGCCGTCACCGAAGCGCCCCTGCGCGCGGCGACGGCCGCGGACAGCGGCATGGTCAGGCCGACCGCACCCGCGGCCCACAGGTAACCCGTCAGGGAATCGGTGACGCCCGGCCTGCCCGGATCGAAGCTCCACCCGGACGTGAACCACTTGGCGAAGATCAAGGCCAGGACGAGCGCCTGGAGCAGCAGCAGCCCGATGGCCGCACCCACATCCGCGCCTCGGTCGACGCGACGTCTCGCTGGGGTGGTGGAGGTGTTCATGCCCGTGAGTGTCGCCAGTGGATACGGGGCGGTACATGAGTACGCGTACTCATGTGGACACGGCGGCCCGCGCGGCGAATCCGCCGCATTGACGCTCCGTCAGGAAACGGATCCGGCCCTTCCGGCCCTTCCGGTCAACCGGGGATCAGTACCGCCGCCCCGTGGACCCGGTCGGCGGCCAGGTCGGCGAGTGCCTCGGGGGCGCGGCTCAACGGGTAGGGGCTGACGGTGACCCGGATGCCGATGCGGGCGGCGGTACGGAGGAACTCCCGGCCGTCGTCGCGGGTGTTGGAGCTCACGCTGCGCAGGTTCCGCTCGTGGAAGAGGTGGCGCTGGTAGTTCAGCGCGGGCACGTCGGTGAGGTGGATCCCGGCGATGGCGAGGGTGCCCGACCGGTCCAGCGCTTCGAGGGCCACCGGCACGAGATCACCCACCGGTGCGAAGAGGATCGCCGAGTCCAGTGGCTCGGGCGGATGCTCGTAGGCGTCGCCGGCCGAGGAGGCGCCCAGGCCGAGGGCGAGTTCACGGGCCTGCGCCGACCGGGTCAGCACATGGACCCTCGCCCCTTCGGGCAGCGCGACCTGCGCGGCCAGATGCGCCGAGGCGCCGAACCCGTAGATGCCCAGCCGGCCGCCCGGCGGCAGCGCGCTGCGGCGCAGCGCCCGGTAGCCGATGATCCCGGCGCACAGCAGTGGCGCCAGCTCCGGGGCGGGCTCGGTGTCCGGGAGCGGATAGGCGTAGTCGGCCGGCACGAGGGCGGCCTCGGCGAAGCCGCCGTCGGCGTCCCAGCCGGTGTACCGGGACGCCGGGCAGAGGTTCTCCCGCCCGGCACGGCAGTACCGGCAGTCTCCGCAGGTGCCGCGCAGCCAGGCGCCGCCCGCCCGGTCGCCGACGCGGAAACCGCTGACCACCTCCCCGGTGGCGACCACCCTCCCGACGATCTCATGGCCGGGTACGGTCGCCGGGCGGCGCGGAGCCAGGTCGCCCTCCGCCAGATGCAGATCCGTACGGCACACCCCGCAGGCCTCCACCCGCAGCAGCAGCTCGTCGGGGCCCGGCTCGGGCAGGGGGCGCCGGACGGAGGCCAGCGGGCCGGAGGCGATCGGACCGGGCCGCCGGACGGCCCAGCCGCGGACGGTGTCCGTGCCGGGGGCCGAAGCGGGGTTCCCGGCCGGGTGATCGGCCATGGGTCCAGGATCGCGCCCGGCCGTGCGCGGGACAAACGGCGGCCGGCGCTACGGCCCGGCGGCCGTGGCGTCTTCGTCAGGACCGGGAGGGCCTGCGCCCGTCGGCGGAGCCGGTGCGGGCCTTCTGCACGACCGAGGTGAGCGCCTTCAGTTTCCGCAGCAGCTTCGAGCGGGGGTGGTCCCGGCCGGAGGACGCGGCGGCGGAGGCGGCACCGGACGCGGCGACTGGCGCCCCGGTCGACGGTCCGCCGGGCGACCCGCCGGGCGATCCGCCGGGCGGTCCTCCCGGCGCCGCGCCCGACGACCTGGCGGGCGGGGGCTCCGGCGTGCTCGGGCGCTGGGCCGGGGGCTTGTCGGTGTGCGGGGTGGTCGTCGTCGTGGGCTTGGCCTTGGGGGCGGTGCGCGAGGCCTCGGCGCGTACGAGCGCACCAAGGGCGGCGAAGATGTCGATGGGCATGCCGGATCTCCTGCGATGCGGAAAGCGTGAGAGCTGACGGCGGCAGGCCGCGACCGCCCCCGTCGGCCCCGTCGAGGGGCGGAAGGGAGCGCGGGTGCGGCCGGGGCGGATCAGCAGCGCAGGACGGTCACCCGCGTCGGCGAGGGGGCGGCGGCGGCCGTGATGACGGCCCAGGAAGAGGCGTCGCTCGGTGCGCCGACGCTCTCCGTCACGGCGGATTCCCGGATCGCCTTGCCACCGGGCCCGGTCGGGACGGGGTGGCGCAGATGGCAGACCGACGCCTCGCACATGCGCCGGAAGCCACTGCCCGGGCGCTTGTCGCCGTCCCCGTTCGACGCCAGCACCGGCGCCGCGGCGACGCACGGCCGCTCGGCGGGGCCGGGCACCAGGGAGGCGCCGGCGCGGGTCAGACAGCCGTGGGTCTCCAGCGCCGCTGCGTCGGAAGCGCCGGTGGTGAGCGCGGCGTGCAGCAGGGCCAGCAGCGCGAGGAACAGCAGTACGCGCCAGCCACCGGTCGCCGCGGAGCGGCCGGTGCTGACGGTGTCGCGCATGCGGGTCTCCCAACGCTCTTCCAGGAAGGGGTTCCCTGGACGACATCGGGGCACTCCGGAGAGACCGGAAAGAGGCCGCAATTCCACCCGTTTTGGCTAGTGGGCGGGCATATGGTCCTTAAACCGCACAATGCTGCGTCAGTTCGCGAGGCCTCGTCAGTTCGCCGAGGTGGCGCGGCCGAAGTAGTGCGAGAACCGCTCCAGCGGATCGCCGTCCGTGCTCCACGGCCAGGGCGTCCCGATGCCCTCAGTGGCGCGCAGCACGGTCGCCGCGTCGGTGATCCGTGCGGACTTGATCAGCGCGAAGGCCAGTGTGTTCAGATCGGCCAGCGCCGCCGCGTGGTGCAGGAACCCCGGGCGCGGCCAGTAGTGCGCCGCATGGTCGAGCGCCCGGGTGGCGTCGGGGCGGCGCCAGATCTCGCCCGCGCCGAGCGCCGTCAGGCCGCCGGGAGCAACGGCTCGCAGATGGGTACGGACGAGCGCGGTGAGCTCCAGACCGGCGACGGGGGCATCGGGCGGCATGACGGAGCGGACGCCGTCGAGCAGGTCCAGCACCATGGCGCTGGAGCCGCACTCGTCCGGCGAGAGGTAGCCCAGGGCCTGGAGGTGGGCCTCCCGGTTCCACGGGTCGCGCGCCTTGATCTCGCGCCAGATCGCCGACATCTCGCTGGACGGGCGCCGCTCCAGCCGGAGTGCGGCCAGGTACAGGGTCCAGGGCGTGGGGTCGGCGGGAAGCAGTTCGGCCGCCAGCCGGCAGGTCTCGCGGGTCTCGTCCAGACCGGCGACGGAGCCCTGCTGCTGGGCCTGGAGCAGATCCGACCAGGCGTGGAGCAGCAGGGCGCCCTGGTTGCGCGGGCTGTGCTGCCGCCAGATGCCGGGCAGCGCCCGCCCCGCGCTCCCGGCCAGCACCTGGAGGCGATGGGCCTTGCGGTCCCAGTCCTGGCCGGCGTCGTCGATCACGTTCGCCATCAGGGCCATCACGGCGGTGTCGAGCGAGCCGCGGGACCAGCAGGTCTCGACGCGTCGGCGGACCTTGCCCAGATCGAGGTCGTCGAGCTCGGGGACCAGACGGGCACGGCTGCCTTTACGGCGTCTGAAGGCGGGCATGTCCGCGGTGGCCTTCCGGGGTGGGGCGTCATCGGTTCGGGTGCGGGCGGAGCGGCCCGCGAAGGGCGGCGGCGTGCCTTGCACCGACCCCGCCCCTGTGGAGAAACAGCACAAAGGGAAAAAGCAGGGGGGGGTAAAAGTGGGGTTGGAGGTTTGTAGAGGTGTGGGGGGGGGC